>JAIRRW010000003.1 GCA_031255775.1 Clostridiales bacterium | reverse complement strand
CCCACAAGCGTATCCTTGGACAGGGCGTACAGCGCCTGCACCACCGTTTCGATCGCGTTTTCGTCCAGGGTGCCGAAGCCCTCGTCGATAAAGAAAAAATCAAAGTCCAGCGAGGCGGCGATTTCGGCCGATATGGCGATCGCCATGCTCAAGGACGCCAAAAAGGTTTCGCCGCCGGACAGCGTTTTGACGGGGCGCGCCTCGTTGTCGGCGAGAAAATCGCGCACCAAAAAGTCGCCCGACGCCTCGTCGTAGAGGAGGGTGTACTTGCCGCCCGACAGGGCGCGCATCCGCTCGGACGCGGCCAGCGTAAAATCGCGGATATATTCGGCCGAAACATATTCGACAAAGGCGCTGCCCTTTAACAGCTTGTGGATGCGTTCGAGCCGATCGAGCCCGGTTTCGTGCCCCTTGCGCTCGGCGCAGAGCGCCGTCTTGCGGGCAAGCCCCGTCCGCTCGGCCTCGACCCTGACGCGGAGCGCCGCCGCCTCGCCCGCGCGCCGCTCGGCCTCGGCCTGCGCGGCCGTGTGCGCCGCCCGCGCCGCGTCCAGCCCGCCCGGCGCGTACCCCGAAACCGGCCTTTGCTTTTGCTCGGCCTGCGTGAGCGCGGCGTTCAGCCCCGCCAAAACGCCGCCCAGCCCCGCCAGCGCGGCGGCGTTTTGGGCGGCCGCCCGCTCGTGCCCCGCCCGCTCGGCCTCCAACGCCGAAAGCCGCGCCCGGGCGGCGGCAAGGAGCGCGTCCGGCTCGCCCGCGCCGGCGGTCTCTTTCAGCCTTTGCCGCGCGGCGCGGATCTCGGCCTTGAGCCGCTCGCCCTCTCTTTTGAGCTGCCCGGCGGCCAAATCGGCCTGCGCCGCCAAAAATCCCGCGTCCTTGGCGCCCGCCTCCGGCCCCTTGACCGCCTTGTACGCCCGCAACAGCGCGTCGGCAACCTCCGCCTGCCGGGCAAAATCCGCGCCGATCGCCGGGGCGGCCGTTTCCGCTTGACCCGCCTCCGCCCGACCCGCCTCCGCCCGACCCGCTTCGGCTTGACCCGCCTCCGCCCGTTCGTCCGATCGGTGCGTGTGCGCCGCCGTCCGGCCGCAGACCGGGCAGGGCGCGCCCTCGACCAGCTCCGCGGCCAAAACCGCCGCCGCGTTTTGCCGGATCTCCCGCTCCCGCGCCCGCGCCCGAATATCGGCGGCCAGCGCGGCCGCCTCCGCCTCGCCCATGTCCGCGGGCAGGACAAGCCCCTGCCGCGCCGCCTCGGCGGCCAGCGCGGCGATCTGTGCGCGCAGGGTCTCGGCCTCGCCAAGCGCCGTCCGCTCGCGCCCGCGGTGCGCGGCCGCCTCGCCCGCTTTTTTTTCGTAATCGGCAAACAGCCGCTTGATCTCCGCCGTCTTGCGGCTTGTCTCGGCCGCCGCCTTGACCGCCTCCTCCAGCATGACGACCTGTTTTTGCAGGCTTTCTCTAAGGGGGGCGTCCGCCGCGATCCGCGCGCCCGCCGCCGCAAGGCGCGTCCGCTCGGCCTCGGCCGCCTCTAGCGCCGCCCGCTTTTCGCCCATGCGTTTTCGGTACTCGGCAATCTCGCGCGTCAGCGCCTCCTGCTCCCGATAGAGCCGGTCGGCGGCGGCGGCGGCCTCAAACAGGCCAAACGCCCGCCGCCTGTTTGCCTCGGCGGCCTTTTCGCCGGCCTCGGCCCCGTCCAGCGCGGCGGCAAGCGCGGCCAAACTTTCCGCGTCCGTCAGGAGGTAGGGCTCCAGCGCCTTGTCGCAGGCGTCGATCTTGGCGCGTTTGTCCCGGACGGCGTCCGAAAACCGCCCCGCCACGCGCCGAAAGCGGTGCAGCTTAAAGAGGCTGCCGATGATCTCGTTGCGCTTGGCCTTGCCCGCCGACAAAAACTCGGCAAACTCCCCCTGCTGAAGCACGACGACCTTGGTAAATTCCTCGCGGGTCAGGCCGATCCTGTCCTGCAAGAGGGCAAACGCCGCCGTCCCCTCGGCCAGCGCGGCGTCCGTGCGGCCGTCGGAGAGGAGGGCGCGGTTTTTTCCGGCCTTGCGGGAGAGGACGCGGTGCATCCGGTACAGCCCGCCGTCCAGCTCAAACACAAACCTGACCGACGCCTCCGTCCGTTTGAGGTTGATAAAATCCTCCAGCCGCCCGCGGTCGCCGTTGTTTTGGTAGAGGCTTAGCAAAATGCAATCCAGTATGGTGGTTTTGCCGCTGCCCGTCTCGCCGGAAATGACAAAAATATTGTCGGCGCCCGCGCGTTCGAAGTCCACCGTCTGCCGCTCGAAAAAGCTGTTGATCCCGTCGATCTCTAATAAGATTGGCCGCATAGTATGCCCCTCGTCCTCATTCCGTATATCCCTCCCCGCTCCCCGCCAGCAATTCCATAAACAATTCGACGGTATCCCCGTCCGCCGCCGTGCCGGTGCGGCTGTGATAAAACTGCTCAAACAGCTCGCGGTCGCTCTTGCCCCGCCGGACGGACGCGGCCGCCGCCGCCCCGCTCTCGGGCGGGAGGGGAAGGAGGTTGGCGTACGCCTCTTTTTTGCGTATCTCGCGCATCTCTCCGGCGGTGAGCGGCACCTGCGAACGGTAGACGATCTCGACGTGCGCCCCCGCCTCCCGATCCAAAATGTCCAACGCCTCGGCCGCCGAATGCGCGTCCCGCCGCTTGAGCCTTTTGCCGCGCGTGAGGGGGACGGCCCTGACCGCCGTATCCGTTCCGTCGGTCTCGACAAGCAGAACCTGCTTGTCCGACGCGTCGTCAAACGAGTGGGACAGGAGCGACCCGCTGTACCGCGCGTTGTGTCCCGGCACGGCAAAGGGCTTGTGGATATGCCCCAAGGCCGTATAGACCGCCGCATGAGGCAAAACGGCGGGGGAAACCAGCTTGGCGCTGCCCAGCTCGCGCTCGTCGTTTGCGGTGGTCAGGCTGCCCGTCAAAAAGAGGTGGGCGCACAGCACGTTGATGCCGCCGGGCGTAAAGCAGGCGGCGGCGCGGTCGATCTCGGCGCGGACGATCTCCTCATAGGTTTTTTCGTCCGCCTTTTCGCCCAATCGGGCAAGCGAGGGAAAGGGCGCCAGCGCCAGGTTGAGCGTTTCGTCCCGGACGCGGATCCGCACAAAGCCGGGGCCGCCGGTGACCGTTTTGCTGTCGTAAACGCCGTAATCGCCGCCGCCCGCCAGAATGATGTTGCAGGCGGCGGCCAGCCCCTCGGGGGCCTTGAGGCGTTCGGGGTCGTCGTGGTTTCCGGCGATGGCGACGAGGTGCCGCCCCGCCGAAAGCCTGAGGGCGTGGCGGTAAAACAGCGCCTGCGCGGCGGCGGCGGGCGTCGCGGTGTCGAATATGTCGCCCGCGACCAAAATGACGTCGGCGGCCTCGCGGTCGGCGATTTCGCCCAGCTCGGTCAAAACCTCGTCCTGCTCTAAGAGGCGCGGCCGCCCCGCCAGGAGCTTGCCGATATGCCAGTCCGCCGTATGTAAGATTTTCAATCTTTTCTCCTCTGTCTCTTATAACTCCGTCTTGCGTATGCCGCTATGACACTTCCACAAGATGTAGTGGTTTTGTTTTTCCTGCTGTTTTTGTTTGAAAAACTCGGCCGTCCTATGGTATTATATAGTACCCGGGCGTGAAAAGGCAAGCGTCTGCGGAGTGAACAAATAGTGGGTTGATACGGGCTACGTTTGGCAATACAAAAGAGAAAAGGAGAAGCGGTATGTTCGCATCGTTATCAAAAGAGCTCGCGCAGAGCGCCAAGCTGAGCGTAGACAATTGCTTTGTCACCGATTATATGCCGTTTGCGCCCGAGACCTATGTCAAGGTCTATCTTTTGGGGCTTAGCCTCGCGATGACGGGCGGCGAGCGGGACAACGCCGCCGAGGCCGTTTCGCAAACCCTCTCGCTGGACCAGAGCATTGTCACCGAGGCCTTTCGGTACTGGTCGCAGCAGGGCGTGGTCAACGTTTTGTCCGCCGCCCCGCTCGCCGTCGAATACCTGCCGGTGGGGAAAAACAGCGCGGCGGTCCGCAAGTTTTCGAAGACCAAGTACAAGGATTTCAACAGCCAGCTGCACGCCATGCTGCCCGGCCGCAACATTCTGCCCAACGAGTACAACGAATATTATTCGGTGATGGAGGACGCGCACATCGAGCCCAACGCCATGCTGGCCATCATTGCCTACTGCATCCGGTTAAAGGGGGAGGACATCTCCTACGCCTACATTTTGACCGTCGCCAAAAACCTCGCGCATCAGGGCTGTCTGACCTTTGACCGCGTGACCGAAAAGCTAAGCGAATTTGACCTCTACGACAAGGAGCTTGCGCCGGTCATCAAGGCGCTCAGCCTCAAGCGGTCGGCGGGCGTGGAGGACAAGCGGCTGTTTATCAAGTGGACAAAGACGCTCGAATACCCCTTAGAAACCGTCGTGCAGGTGGCCAAAACCGTCAAAAAGGGGGGCATGGACAGGCTGGACGCGCTGCTCACCAAGTATTACGAAAACCGCCTCTTTACGATAGACGAGATCAACGCGTTCAACAAAAACCGCGATCGGCTGTTTAAGCTGACCAAGGACGTCAACCGCATCATCGGCGTCTATTATGAGCAGCTGGACTTTATCATCGAGACCTACGTCACCAAGTGGCTGGGCTGGGGCTTTTCGGAGCCGACGCTCCTCTCTCTTGCCGACTACTGCTTTAAGCGGGGGATCCGCACGCTGGAGGGCATGAACGACACGGTCGAAAAGTTTTATAAGCAGGGGCTTTTGACCGAGGAGAGCATCGGCGCGTTTATGAACGAGGCGGTAAAATTGGACGAGAACGTCAAGGCCGTTTTGGACGCCGCCGGCGCGAACCGGCCGGTCGCCAGCCGCGACCGCGACGCCTACCGCACCTGGACGTTTACCTGGGGGTTTACGGACGAGGTGATCCTCTATGCCGCGGGCCTGTCCAAAAACAGCGTCAACCCGGTCTCCTACATCAGCGGCATTTTGGGCGACTGGTACAACGCGGGCATCAAGACCGTGGCGGCGGCCAAGGCGCAGCGGCCGGCCGCCGCGCCCCAAAAAAAGCCGGGAACGGTGGAAAAAACCTACACCAGCGAGCAGCTGAACGCGCTGTTTGACCGGCTGGATTATGAGGATCTCTAAAGCGGCGTGACAAAGAGGATTTATAAAGCATGACGCAATACAAAAAAGCAATCGAGGCGGTCGCCCAACGGCGGCGCGAGGCGCTGTTGGACGCCCGGCTCTATTACGGCCAATTGATGGACAGCGTGCCCGCGTTTGCCGAGGCCGAACGGGCGTACCGCGCGGCCGTCCTTGCGGTCGTCAACGGCAAGCTCGCGGCGGCGGAGGCCGAACGGCTCAAAAAAAAGCGGGACGCGGTGGTCAAGAGCCTCAAGGCCGACAAGCTGTTAAACCCGCCCTGTCTGTGCAAGCAATGCGGGGATACCGGCCTTGCGGACGGCCGTATCTGCGCGTGCGCGCTCAAGCTGATCACCGACGGCGGCGGCAATATCGAGTTTCCGCTGCGCCGCTTTGACGAGCTGGACGAGACCCTCTTTGAGGAGAGCAAGCGCCCTCTGGTGCGCCGCGTGGCCGAGGAGCTGAAAATTATCGTCGAAAAGGGCCCCCTCTCCAAGAAAAAAAACGTCTGCCTGCTGGGCAGCGCCGGGACGGGCAAGACGTTTTTGGCGTCCTGCGCCGCCGAGGAGGCGCTGGCCTTAAATCGGTCGGTCATCTTTATCACGGCGTTTACGCTCAATAAACGGCTGCTCGAATACCACACCGGCTTTGACGCCGGAAAGGCCGACACCCTCTCCCCCCTCCTTGACTGCGACCTCTTGATCGTCGACGACCTCGGCGCCGAAAGCGTCTACAAAAACGTCACCCTCGAATACCTTTACCACATCGTCAACGAACGCCAGCTGCGCGGCGCCCATACCTTTTTGACCTCCAACCTCTCTATGGACGACATCGCAAGCCGTTACGGCGCGCGCACCGCCAGCCGCCTCTTTGATAAACGCCTAAGCTATATCCGCGAATTCGACTTCGGCGACCTCCGCGCGCTAAACGTGCAAAAAAGGAAACCGTAAAGCGGACTTCTTTGATAGAAAAAATCCTTTTTTAAGGGAAAAACAAAAATTTTATCGCGATCCCGAGCAGAATGACGCCGCCCAAAATGTCCGCAAAGCCCTGCTTGTTTTGCAGGAGCCTGCCAAACCGCGCGCCCAAAAAGACGGCCGCGCACACGAGGCAAAAGGTGATCGCGGCGATGACGCCGCCCGCGGCCGGGACGGGGACGGCAAGGCCGGTGAGCGACACCCCGGCAAACAGCGCGTCAAGGCTGGTCGCGACGCCCTCCAAGAGGACGGCGGGCGCGGAAAATTTTTTGGGCGTGACGGGCGCCTTTTTGGCAAAGGCGCGGACGCCCCCGACCAGCATTTTGCCGCCCAAAAAGGCGAGTATGGCAAAGGACAGATACCGCCGGATTTGGTCAAGGCCGCCGATCAAAACCCGCCCCAGATAGTACCCCGAAACGGGCATTACGCCCTGCATAAGCCCAAATACGGCGGCGATAAACAGCATTTGCCGCTTGTTGATTCCGGTTATGGACAGGCCGTCGGTCAGGGACACCGCAAACGCGTCCATAGTCAGTCCTAAGCCCAAGAGCCCGATGGTCAGCCATTCGTTCATATAGCGGCTATTGTACGCGCTAATCGGGCAAAAGTCAAGCGCAAGCGCCATTTTATCGATAGCGATAGCGCTAAAGCGATAGCGCCTTTATTTTAAGGTGATCGTCCGTATAAAGACGGGCTCGGCGGGGTCGGCCTTGCAGTCCAGCGCGAAGTAGCCGTTGCGCACAAACTGGTAGCGGAGCTCCTGCGACAGGGGGACGGCGGTTTCGAGATAGGCGGTCTTGGTTTGCAGCGAATCGGGGTTTACGGTGATGACGCCGTCCTCGCCGCCGGTGCCGTTCGTGAGACTGCCAAGCAGCTTGACGGCGGCCGTCCGATAGCTTTTGGCGTTGATCCAGTGAATGGTCGCCTTGATTTTTTTGGGCGGCTCTTCGACAAGCTCGGCAAAGACGCGGTCAACCGCGCCCGCCGGATCCGTGCGAAAGCCGGTGCAGGTGACCGCCCCCACGCCCATCAGCCGAACGGTATTGCCGGGATAGAGGCGGTGAAAGCCGGGCGGCGGCGACGCCGCAAAGTCCCCGCGCTCGATCAACAGCTCGTTGGACAGCGTATAGCGGCGCTTGGACGACGTCTCCCGCTGGGGATAATCGGCCAAAAACACCTCGCGTTCCTCCCCGTCTTGCAGGTTTGTGAGGGTGAGCCTGACGGGGTCGAGGACGGCCATGACGCGCAGGGCCCGCTCGTTGAGGGTTTCGCGGATATAAAAGTCCAAAAACGACTGCTGCTGCACGACATAGCCCTTGGCGATGCCCGCCGCCCGGACAAAATTGAGCAGCGACTCGGGCAGGACGCCGCGGCGGCGCAGCCCCGAAATCGTGTACAGCCGGGGGTCGTCAAAGCCGTCCACCGCGCCCTCCTTGACCAGCTTTTTGATGTTGCGCTTGCCCAGCACCGTGCCCTCGAGATAGAGGTTGGCGTATTCGATTTGCCGGGGGCGGTTTTGCAGGCCGCTGTTTTCGACCACCCAGTTATACAGGGGGCGGTGATCCTCAAATTCGGGGCCGCAAATCGAGTGCGTGACCCCCTCTAAGGCGTCGTCGAGCGGGTGCGAAAAGTCGTAGGTCGGATAGATGTTCCAGCTGCGGCCGATCCGGTGGTGCGGCTCCAGCTGGATCCGATAGATGACGGGGTCGCGCATATTCATGTTGGGGTGCGCCATGTCGATCTTGGCGCGGAGGGCGCGCGCGCCCGGCGGAAACGCCCCCGCCTTCATTCCGGCAAACAAAACCAAATTTTCGTCCACGGACCGGTTGCGGAAAGGGCTGTCCGTCCCGGGGGCGGTCAGCGTGCCCCGCGACGCGGAAAGCTCCTCGGGCGAGAGGTCGCAGACAAAGGCCTTGCCCGCCCGAATCAGCCGGACGGCGATCTCGTAATTTTGCTGAAAATAATCGGTGGCGTGATAGACGTTTTGCCACCGGTAGCCCAGCCATTTGACGTCCGCCATGATGGCGTCGACAAACTCGCGCTCCTCCTTGCCGGGGTTGGTGTCGTCAAACCTGAGGTTGCACACGCCGCCGTACTTTTGGGCGATGCCGTAATTGAGGTAGATATTGCGCACGTGGCCGATGTGCAGATACCCGCTCGGCTCGGGCGGGTGCCGCGTCCAAACGGCCGCCACGCGCCCCTCGGACAGGTCCTTTTCGACGATCTCCTCGATAAAATTTTCGGCTGTCTCCATCCTTTTTTTCTCCTCCGGTTTCTTAAACATACAGGCTTTGGACGATATTGAATACGCATAGCCCAAACACCACGACTTGTACGGCGTTAAAGGCGATGTCCACGCCCCTTTGCGACATTCTTTTAGAGAGCAGCGACCCGAGAAAGGCGCCCGCGACGCCCGCCGCCGCCATAAAGGGCAGTACGAGATAGACGCCGCGCGCGAGGAGCGCAAAGGTCCCCGCCGCCGCCATGACGGTCAGCTTTGCGGTTTGCGAAAACAGAATGACGACGAGCGAATGGAGCACGGCGGTTTTCGTATTCATGCCAAACAGCAGGATCAACAGCGCGACGTTCATGGGGCCGCCGCCGATCCCCAAAAACGCCGACAGCAAGCCCAGCACGACCCCGGCGAGGCCGTAAAACGCGCCGTGCTTGAGCCCCGCGCGCCTCAGCCTGTGCTTGACCGTCATATAGACGAATATCAAGAAAACGATCCCGCCCAGCACGGCGTTTTGCGCGATCCTGACCGTGCCGTTTGACGCGCCGCGCACGATCAGATCCAGCAAAAACTGCCCGGCCACGCCGCCCGCCGCCGCCCCCGCGCCCAGCGGCACGGCCTTGCCCCAACGCAGACTGACGACGCCCGATTCGCCCGATTCGCCGACGCCGTTCGATTCGGCAACGCCGCCCGATTCTGAAATGCCGTCCGCGCCGCCCGATTCGCCGACGCCGCCCGATTCGTCCGCGCCGTCCGATTCTGAAATGCCGTCCGCACCGTCCGATTCGCCCGATTCGGCGGGCGCGGCTCTTTTGGCCTTGCGCGACTGGCGAACGACCGACACGACGGCCATCAGCAGCACGGTGACGGAGGTCAAGAGGCCGATACTCTGCGCGTCCAGCCGTCCCGCGCTGTCCATAACGGGCTTCATGATGACGCCGCCGCCCATGCCGGTCAGCGCGCCCGCAACGGTGGAAAACAGCGCGATCGCCGTATAGAGAACAGTTTCCCAAATCATCGCGCGTTACGCCTCCTCAAGCTATCCGCGATTGCGCTCATGCGCGGGCGGGCGTAGTCAAAAAACGCTTGGGTCGCGCCGCAAAACCGATGGGCGCGGGTCACCCCGTCGCGTTCGCGGCGGCAGCCGCCCCGGCACAGATCGTAGTGGCGGCAGGCGCCGCACGTTTCCGCGTGCCCCCTGCCCTCTTGGGCGAACCGCTCGCGGGCGGCGCTGCGCTCAAAATCGGTAAAATCCCCGCCGCCAAGGTTGCC
Source organism: Clostridiales bacterium (assembly GCA_031255775.1). Lineage (GTDB taxonomy): Bacteria > Bacillota > Clostridia > Christensenellales > Pumilibacteraceae > JAIRRW01. Next base: position 5,877 of record JAIRRW010000003.1, on the reverse strand, counting down.
CAAGCGGTACGAATCGATGCAATAAAAGTCGCAGGGGTAGACGTCGCCGTTGCCCTCGACGACATAATAGACGCCGCACGCGCCGCCCATGGCGCAATTTTCGGGCGGCAGGCCTTGCAGCATATGGATATAGTTGTCAAAGGCGCGGATGCTGATGTATTCGCCGCGCAAAAAGTCGTCGTACCACAGGTCAAACAGCCGCTTTAAAAAGCCCTCGTAGCCGTCCCCGCGCAGCGAAAATTTGTCCGGCTTTCCGTCAAAGCCGTCGAGGCAGGGAATAAATTGCAGGTACTTAAAGCCCTGTTTTTTATAAAAGGCGTAGATTTTGCCGATATGCCGCGCCGTGGCGGCGGTTATGACCGACAAAATATTAAACGCCGCGCCCGCCCTGTCCAAAGCCCGCGCCGCGCGCATGACGTCCCGGTGCGTGCCCCCGCCGCCCGCGTCCACCCGGTTTAGGTCGTGGATCTCCGCCGGGCCGTCCAGCGACAGGCCGGTGAGAAAATTTTCCGCCTTTAAAAACGCCGCCCAGTCCCCGTCGATCCGCACGCCGTTTGTCTGCAGCGCGTACCGAACCGCCAAGCCCTTTTTGTTTTCGCGCCCGACCGTCTCGACAAACCGCCGATAAAAATCCAGCCCGGCCAGCGTCGGCTCCCCGCCCTGAAAGGCAAAGCTGACCGACGCCCGCGCGTAGCCAAACGCCTTTTTGATTAGCTGTGCCGCCGTCCCGTCCGTCATCCGGCTGACCGTGCCGCCGCGCTCGGACAAAACGTCACAATAAAAGCAATAGCGGCACCGCATATTGCAGCCGCCGCCCGCCGGTTTTATAAGCAAGGACAAGTGGTTCATCTCTCTATTTATACCATATGCGGCCTTTAAACGTCAAGCAACGCTGACGCGTTTCGGCCAAACGCGAATGCCAGAGGCATTCGGCCGAACTTTTACGGTGTCCGAGGGGAAAAAGTGTCATTTTTCCCCTCTCCCGATTTGAGTCGCGCGAATGTATCCATTCGCGCGAGGGATAAGGCGCTAGACCTGTTTTAAAACCAAGCGTGAATGGTTAAACAAAGATTTATAAGTCATTTTTTATGTTTTTGAAAGGGGGGCGGGGGGAAAACTTTTTTCAAAAAGTTTCCCCCCGCATAACGCCGCCTCTATCCCAAGCGGCGCCTTTATCCCGGTCGGCCTTTATCCCAGTCGGTTGGCGTCGCGGAGGGCCTTGACGGTGTCGGTGACGGTTTCGACAAAGGGACGGACGGTAAAGCCCAGCTCGTCGGCGGCCTTTTGGTGCGAAAAAGCGCCGTTTTGCCCCAGCGTATCGAGGTAATAGCGGGTAAACAGCGGGGGGCGGCGGCGGAGCGCGGCGTACCCGCGCATAAAGGGCAGCGCGGCATAGGCCGCCCACAGCGGCACGCTGTGCCTAAGCCTGCGCACGGGCATGACCCCGTAAACGATGTGTAAAAACTCGGCCACGCTGTGGTAGCCGCCCGTCAGGAGATAGGCCTCGCCCGCGCGCCCCTTGATCGCGGCGTCGGCAACGCCCCGCGCAACGTCCCGGCAATCGACAAAATCGTAGCCGCCCCTGACCGACGCGGGGATCGAGCGGCGGCTGTAGGCGACCAGCATCCGCGTCACGTCGGTTTCGCCCGGGTCGCCGGGCCCCAAAATCCCCGACGGATGCAGGGTGAGGGCGTCCAGCCCCCGCCTTGCGGCGTCCAAGACCAGCCGCGTGCAAACGGCCTTGCTCTTGGCGTACGCGCCCCGGACCGCGTTTTCGTCAAAGGCGGCGGGCTCGACCGTGACCGTCCCCTTTTTTTGCGGCGGGACCGCGTGTACCGAGCTGATATACACAAGGCGGCAGTCGCCATGCTTTTGGCACAGGTCGATTATATTTTTAGTGCCCCGCACATGAATATCCGTCATTTCGCGCCGTTTCTCCCGATTGCCGGAAAGCGCGACGACGCCCGCCGCGTGGATCACGATCAGCCTGCCGTCAAAGGCCGCGGCCGCCTTTAACGCCCCGTGATCGCGGATGTCGCCGTAACAAATCTCAACGCCCCGTGCCTGTAGCCGCGCCGCCCGGGCGCTCCTGCGGACATACGCCCGCACCCGATACCCCCGGCGCAGCAGCTCGTCGGTCACCGCGCCCCCCACAAACCCGGTCGCCCCGGTGACGAGGTAGAGCGTATTCGGCTCCGCCGCCGCCGGAACGTCCCCCGCGGCCGCTATGCGCTTGGGCGGGAGGCTCCCCGCGACGTTGACGGGCCTGGGCGGGACGCGCCCCGCAAACCCGTCCCTCTCGTCCCTTTCGTCCCTTTCGGCGTTTTCGTCCCCGGGCGGCTGTAAGGGCTTGGCGGCCAACCGCCGCACGATCATATCCTTGGCCTTGACCGCCGGATGGTGGTAGCGGCCCGTTTCGGGCCCCACGCGCAAAAACCGCACGGCCTTTTTGGGGCAGAAATTGAGACAGCCCTGACAGTGCTGACAGCGGCGCCGCAAAATTTTGCGGCGGCCGTCGCCCCGGACGACGATCGCGCCCGCAGGGCACAGGCTTTCGCACAGGCCGCAGCCGGTACAGGCGCGGCTGATGACAAGGGCGCAAGCCAAGAGGGGCGACGCCGCCCGAAAGACAAGGCTGATCGGCGCGCTCAAAAAGGGGGCGCGGTCGGGCGCGTTGTGCGAAAACGCGGCGATCGAACCGGCGACGATCTCGGCCTGCGCCGCGTGCAGGCGCAGCCGCTCGGCCATACGCTCTTCTTCCGGCACGCCGAAAATAGGCAAAAAATTCTCCTGCGACTCGACCGCGCCCGAAAAGTTGAGCCGCCGCCCCCGCGCTTGCAGCAGGCGGCGGGCGTGCGCGAGAGACCCGCCGTACGCCGACCCGCAGGTCACGACCGCCGCGAGATAATCGGGGGCGAGGGGGATTTTTTTAAGAAACCGGCGCACCAGGCCGGGCAGGCCGTAGGCATAGGAGGGAAAGACGAAAACCGCCGCCCGCTCGCCGTGATTTTTTGCCGCCAAAACGGCCTCGCGGGTCATGGGGAACGTCCTGCCGCCCGTTTTAGCCGCGATCGTCCGCGCGGCGTCCAGGCTGTTGCCCGTCCCCGAAAAATAATAGACCGCAAAGGGCAGCGCGGCGGCGTTATCCGTTCCCCCGTGTTTCACGCGTCAGTCCTTTTGCAAAACGCGGGTGATCGCGCGTTCGATCTGCTCGGTCTCAAAGGGCTTGCCGACGTGCTCGTTCATGCCGGCGCTCAGCGCCTTTTCGATGTCCTCTTTAAAGACGTCGGCGGTCATCGCGATGATCGGGACGGTCGCGGCATTCTTGACGCCGGAAGCGCGGATCTTTACGGCCGCCTCGTAGCCGTCCATGATAGGCATCTGAATATCCATAAAAATAATGTCGTATTTGTCGGGGTTCCGGCAAAATTTTTGATAGCCGTCCAGCCCGTTTTTGGCGGTGTCCACCGCCGCGCCGTACCCCTCAAACAGGTTGACGGCGATCAGCCGGTTGAGCTCGGCGTCCTCGACCAATAAAAAATTCATGCCGTTTAGGTCGGGCAGCGTGTAGGGCCCGTCGTCCCGCTTGAGGGCGGCGGCCTTGACCGTGCCCGGCAGGTACAGCCGGATCGTAAAGATAAATTCGCTGCCCTTGCCCTTGACGCTCTCGACCCGGATCGTCCCCTCCATCATCTCGATAAACTGCTTGCTGATGACCAGCCCCAGGCCCGTGCCGCCGTACCTGCGCGTCGTGCTGTTGTCCCCCTGCTCGAAGGGCTGAAACAGCCGCGCAAGGGTCGCCTCGTCCATGCCGATGCCGCTGTCCTTGACCCGCCATTCGATGAGGCAGCGCTCGTCGTCGATGCTAAGCATTTCGGCATACAGCGAGATCGTCCCCTTTTCGGGCGTAAATTTGACGGCGTTGGAGAGGAGGTTGACGACGATCTGGCGCAGGTGCGTGCCGTCGCCGATAACGATTTTTGGGATACTCTTGTCGATGCGGAAGCTGAGCGTCTGCCCCTTCATCTCGACCTGCGGACGGATCAGCTGTTCGACGCCGGCCATCTCCTTAAAAAAGTCGATTTCGGCCAGCTCCTGCCGCGCCTTGCCGGACTCGATCTTAGACAGGTCCAGCACGTCGTCGATCACCTGCCTAAGGTGCTTGGAGGCGACGGCGATGTTGTCGAGGTATTCGTCCTTTTTCGCGGCGTCGGGGGTCTCCGCGGCCATGCGGGACAGCCCCATGATCGCGTTCATGGGGGTGCGCATTTCGTGGCTCATGCGGGAGAGAAACGAGCTTTTGGCGCGGGACGCGCTCTCGGCCTGCATGGCCTTTTTTCGAAACAAAATGACCGCCAGCCCGCCGGCGGACAGGACGATGACCGCCGCGACGATCAGCACGACCGTCAAGACCGTGGCGGCGGTACGCGCGGCGGCGGCAACGTCGTCCCGCATATCGACCCCGGCCAAAATGTCCGTGGGGCGGCCGTCCCGGTCAAGCACGGGCGCGTAGGCGGATAGGTACGCCGCCCCTGCGTCCGCCCGCCCGTCCGCCTCTCCGGCGCGGGGACGGAGGCGGCCCGTCACGGTGAGCGAATGGTCCGCGGCCTGCGCAAGGACGAGGTCGGCCAGCCGTTCGCGCGGGACGCACCGCATAAAGTTGACATAGCTAAGGCCGCTGCGGCTGTCCAAAATGAGCGAATAGTCCGCCCACCCCTCCGGCGACTGCGGCTCGCCCTCGGCGGGGTTTTGACCGCGCTCCTCGATGCTCAAAAGCTCGCGGGCGCCCATCGGGCCGTTGTCCATAATGACCTGCATGACGCCCCGCCCCTCGGGGTCGAGCGCGGCATATTGGGCGGCGGAAAGCCCCGCCCTTTGGTAGCTGTCGGCGGAAACAAGCCGCAGATAATAGGCGGCTTCGATCCCGCCGGCCTCGCCGTCAAAGGTGTCGCGGAGGCGCTGCTTTTGCGCCAAATACCGCGGCAAAAGGTCGGGGTCGCCAAGGACGTCCGTCCAGTTTTCGTAAGCATACAGCGCCTCGGCCGACGCCATACGCGCAACGGCCAGCGCGGACGCTTCCAACCGCTTGCGGGTATTTTCGATCATGCTGTCGGTCGCGCTAAGCATGAGGATAGCCGCCACGCTCGCCATGCTGAGCACCGCGGCCACCGTCGCCAAAAACAGGAAAAAAAACGTTCTGTTGTTTGCCTTAGAGTTTTTCACATCGGTTTCATTATACACTATTTTATTAAAAATGCAAATAAACTCCGCCGCTTTCGTTCAAATGACGCTGACGCTCTCATTTGAACGAAGAAAAGAGGTGTCCGCTCCCGAAAAGTGTCATTTTCGGTCGCTACCATTCTCAATTAAAGCCCGTAAGCGCCGCACACAAAATAAAAATGAGCGCAAGCAAAAACCTTGTTTTTGTTTGCGGACACCGTAAAGGTTCGGCCGAATGCCTCCGGCATACGGGGCAAAACATGAGGTATACGGCGTGACAAAGAGTGAGGTTCAGACGGGCAACAGGCGGCGGGGCAACGAGGGCGCGTATTTCTAATACGTAACCGAGTGGCCCCGCCGCACGTAGCCCGTATCAACCCACTATCTGTCACGCCGCGCCTAGAAATAGCGTTTCAAAAGCCCCGCAAACCCCGCGCCGTGCCGCGCCTCGTCCTTAGCCATTTCGTGCACGGTGTCGTGGATGGCGTCGTAGCCCAGCTGCTTGGCGCGAACGGCAATATCCAGCTTGGCCTTGCAAGCGCCGGCCTCCGCGCCCGCCCGCGCCTCGAGATTCTTTTTGGTAGAGGCGGACAGCTGCTCGCCCAACAGCTCGCAGAATTTGGCGGCGTGCTCGGCCTCCTCCAGGGCATAGCGCTT
>JAIRRW010000040.1 GCA_031255775.1 Clostridiales bacterium | reverse complement strand
GCCGTCACCCCGGCATCGGCGGCAACGGCGGCCAAAAGATTCTCGTCCAATATAAAATTCTGCCCCAATGACCGCGTAAAACGGAACCCCGTCCGCGCCAAAACTTCCTTCACATTCATAGGGGAATAGTATACCAGCTGTTTCTCTTTTTGGCTACCTCTTTCCTCGCCGAAATGCAAGCGCAGGCGGCATTTTGGCGAATCAAGCGGGAGAGGGGAAAAATGACACTTTTTCCCCTCGGACACCTTTTTCCTCGTTCAAATGAAAGCAACGCGTCATTTGAACGAACGCGGCAGCGTTTTACCATTCCTCCTCATAATACTCTAAGGAGGTGATAAAGTCGTTTTCGTTTAGGATTTGCCGCCATTCCTCGGCGGTGGGGACGCGTTCGATCCGAATGATGACCGAGACGGCGCGGCCGGCGTCGGTGCTGAGCATTTTCATGCGCAGGAGGCGTTTCGCCTTAAACAGCGCCTTGATCTTATCGGCGGCGCCGGGGTCGTCCCGGTACTGGATTTGGATGCTGTGGTTGCCCTTGGCGGCAAAAAGCCGGATGGGGATATGCAAAAACAGATGCAGCCCCAAGATGAGGAGGGCGGCGGCGACGCCGACGATGAGGAGCAGGGTGCCGCCCGCGCCGATCGCCATGCCGATGCCCGCCGTCGCCCAGATTCCGGCGGCGGTGGTCAGGCCGTGGAGCGACCCCTTCGAATAGATGATCATGCCCGCGCCCAAAAAGCCGATGCCCGACACGATCTGCGCGGCGATGCGCAGGCCGTCCCCGGCGCGGTCGGTCTCCCACATCGCGTACTTGGAGACGATCATGATGAGCGCCGCCCCCAGCGCGACGATCGAATGGGTGCGGATACCCGCCTCCTTGGAGCGGGACTTGCGCTCATATCCGATCGCAAAGCCGCACAGGCTGGCGGCAAACATACGCAAAACAAGGCTCAGCCATACGGGCATACCCGCGAAAACGTCGGCGGGCAGCGCGCCAAATAAAAAATCCATACCTAATAATATAGCACAAATTTTGGATTTTGTGCCATAAATTTTGGGATTTATCACAAATTTTTTTCGACAAATTCCGACGGTATCGGGCTTATGGTATCGCAATAGGATAATTCTTTGGGTGCTATCGGGATCAAATCTTCGGCGTTTGTTGACGGCTTCGCTGCTTTGATGTATAATAGACAGCATAAAACGCGATGGCGTAAAACGCGGTCTTTGGGAGAAGTAAAACGGTATGCCGGTCAGGATCGACAAAAATCTGCCCGCGGGCAAGTTTTTAGAACGGGAAAACATCTTTGTCATGGACAAGGATCGGGCGGAGGTGCAGGACATCCGCCCCTTAAAAATCGCCGTGTTAAACCTCATGCCCAACAAGATCGCCACCGAGACCCAGCTCATTCGGCTGATTGGCAACACGCCGCTCCAGATCGACCTGTGCCTCCTGACCACCAAGACCTACACGCCCAAAAACGCGCCCGAGGAGCATTTGCGTTCGTTTTACCGCACCTTTGACGACATTCGGCGGACGGGCGAAAAATTCGACGGCCTGATCATCACGGGCGCCCCGGTCGAAAAAATGGATTTTTTGGCGGTGGCCTACTGGCCGGAGCTGGAGGAAATCCTGCGCTGGGCGGTCAAAAACGTCTATTCGTCGCTCTTTATCTGCTGGGCGGCGCAGGCGGCCATGTACCATTATTACGGCATCAACAAGCGTATGCTGGATAAAAAGCTGTTCGGCGTGTTTCCCCACACGGTGCTGGACCGCAACAACCCGCTGGTTCGCGGCTTTGACGACACGTTTTTTGCCCCGCACTCGCGCTATACCGAGGTGGAGGAAGCCCTGATCGCGCGCGAGCCCGACCTCGACATCCTCGCCAAGAGCGACCGCGCGGGCGCGCATCTCGTGGCCAGCAAAAGCCTTAGGCGCGTGTTTGTATTCGGCCACGGCGAATACGACGCGGACACCCTACGGGGCGAATTTGAGCGGGATCGGGACAAGGGCTTGGGCACCGCGCTCCCCGAAAATTATTTTCCCGGCGGCGACCCCGCCCGCCGCCCCCCCCTGCTGTGGCGCGCGCACGAGTCCCTCTTGGTCTGCAACTGGCTCAACTACTGCGTGTATCAGGCGACGCCGTTTGATCTTAACGCGATTGACGAAATAGGATAAGAATAAAGCATGAGAAAGACAAAAATCGTCTGCACCTTAGGCCCCGCGACCGACGACTACGCGGTCATCAAGCAGCTGGTCAAGGCGGGTATGAACGTCGCGCGGCTCAATATGTCGCACGGCACGCACGCCGAGCACAAAAAGCGCATCGAGATGATCAAGCGCGTCCGGGAGGAGACCGACAGCCCGGTCGCCGTTTTGCTGGACACCAAGGGGCCGGAGATCCGGGTCAAGCGGTTTAGGGACGGCGCGGTCACCTTAGCGGACGGGCAGACGTTTACGCTGACGGCAAACGAGGTCGAGGGGGACGCGGCGGCGGTTTCTCTCACCTTTAAGGAGCTGCCCGGGTACGTCAAGCCCGGCCAGCAAATCCTCCTAAACGACGGGCTCATCGAGCTAAGGGCGCTGTCCGTCGGCAAGACCGACATCGTCTGCCGCGTGCAAAACGGCGGCGAGCTGTCCGATTTAAAAAAGGTCAACCTGCCCGACTGCCGCATCGATATGCCCTATGTGTCGGCCGCCGACCGCGAGGACATTTTGTTTGCGATCGGAGAGGACGCGGACTATCTCGCGATCAGCTTTGTGCGGTCGGGCGACGACGTTAGGCTGGTGCGAAACATCCTCAATCAAAACGGCGGGGACGATATTCAAATCATTTCTAAGATCGAAAACCGCGAGGGCGTCGATCGGATCGAGGAGATTTTGGCGCTGTCCGACGGCATCATGGTGGCGCGGGGCGACATGGGCGTGGAGATCCCCTTTGAGGAGCTGCCCGCCATTCAAAAGGACCTCATCAAGCGCAGCTACCGCGCGGGAAAAAAGGTCATCACCGCCACGCAAATGCTCGAGTCGATGCTCTACAACCCCCGCCCCACCCGCGCCGAGGCCAGCGACGTCGCCAACGCCGTGTACGACGGCACCTCCGCCGTCATGCTCTCGGGCGAAACCGCCGCCGGCAGGTTTCCGGTCGAGGCCGTCAGAGCCATGGACAAGATCGTCAAGAGCGCCGAAAATTCGATCAATTATCAGGGGCGTTTCGACAAAAACGACGCCGTCATCGTCACCGTTCCCGACGCGGTCTCCCACTCGACCGTCGCGGCCGCCTTTGACCTCAGCGCCAAGGCGATCATCTGCGTCTCCCACTCGGGCTATACCGCCCGCAAGGTGTCCCGCTTTCGGCCGGGCTGCGTCATCATCGCCGCCACGGTCAACCAAAAGGTCTTTTATCAGCTGGCGCTCAATTGGGGGGTGGTTCCCGTCCGTTCGGTCATCCAAAAGACCACCGACGCGCTGTTTGAGCACGCCATCCACTGCGCCAAAAGCACGGGCCTCATCAAGAGCGGCGACCTCGTCGTCATCACCAGCGGCTCGGCGGTCGGACGGTCGGGGAACTCGAATATCATGCGGATCGAAATCGTCAACTAACCGGAGTGACAGAACTACTTAATCTAAAACCAAGGAGTTATACACCCTATGAGCCACATTTTGATCGTGGAGGACGAGTCCAAAATATCGCGGTTTGTGTCGCTTGAGCTTCAGCACGAGGGCTATGACACGACGGTGATCGCCGACGGCCGCGAGGCGTTGGACGCGGCGCTCGAACACGAGTATGACCTCATCATTTTAGACGTCATGCTGCCCAGCCTAAACGGGATCGAGATTTTACGGCGGCTGCGGCAGAGCAAGGACACGCCGGTCATCATTTTGACCGCCCGCGACCAGGTCGTTGACAAGGTGACGGGGCTTGACATCGGCGCCGACGACTACATGACCAAGCCCTTTGCCATCGAGGAGCTTTTGGCGCGGATCCGGGTCAGCCTAAAAAAGATGAAGATGGTGCACACCATCGGCAAGCTGACGGTGGACATCGATTCGCACATCGCCACCTACGACGGCGACCCCATCGAGCTGACCAAAAAGGAGTTTGAGCTCTTGGTCTACCTCATCGAAAACCGCAACGTCGTCATCTCCCGCGAAAAGGCGCTGGACGTCGTGTGGGGGTACGATTTTGTGGGCAATACCAACGTGGTGGACGTCTATATCCGCTACCTCCGCTCCAAGATCGACGACGCGTTTGGCATCAAGCTGATCGAAACGGTGCGCGGCTTTGGGTATGTGATCCGGCACAAAAAGACGGGACAGGCGAGGCCGCTATGACCGACCGCCGCCAGCCCCCCGCCGAAACGCCCGCCGCCGTCAATTATGAGGAGGTGGACAGCACGCTTTTAGAGCTTAGGGCGCAAAGGGCCGCGCGGCAGGACCGCCGCCGCCCCCCGGCCTATTATATCTTTTTCCCCTTTGTCAAGCTGGGCGAGGGGGGCAAGTACCTGTTGAGCCGCTTTAAGCTGCCGCTGACGCTCAAGACCACGCTCATTTTTACCCTGCTGTTTACCGCCGTCTGCTTTGCCGTCAACTTTTATATCATCGGCAATATCGAGCGGCAGTTTGCGCAGGAAAACGTCGCCGGGTACGAGGCATATATGCGCGACATTCGGCTGACCTCCGCGCTCCTCATCCTGATCGCCGTCGCCGTCGTCGTCGCGCTGGGCAGCCTTGCCAGCCAGGCCATGATCCGCCCCATGCGCCGCATGATCGAAAAGCTGGACGAGATCACCGGCGAAACCCTCTCCACCCGGCTGGACGAGGTGGACGCGCAGGACGAGCTGCGGGAGCTGACCGCGCAGATCAACGAGATGCTGGACGACTTGGAGGACGCGTTTGACCGGCAAAAAAAGTTTGTCTCCGACGCCAGCCACGAATTAAAGACGCCCATCTCGGTCATCAAGGGCTATGCCGAGCTGCTGCAACGCTGGGGCAAGGACGACCCCGAGATCTTGCAGGAGGGGATCGACAGCATCGCGGGCGAGGCCGAAAATATGAAGCGTATCGTCGAGCAGCTGCTGTTTTTGGCCAAGATCGGCCGCTTTAGCTTTGCGCCCAGCGTGTTCAACCTCTCGGCCGAGCTCAAAAATATCGCCTACGGCTACGGGCTGGTCTATCCCGAACGGAATTTTACCTTTTCGGGCGGGAAAACGGTGACGGTATCCATGGATAAAAATATGCTGACGCAGGTCGTCCGCGCCATCGCCGACAACGCCGTCAAGTATTCGGACGAGGGGACGGGCGTCACCTTTAGCCTGACGGCCCTGCGATCGGAGGCCGACCCTGAGGCCGAGCCGACCGTCTCGATCGGTATCAAGGATCGGGGGTACGGCATCGCCGAGGCGGATCTGCCGCTGATATTCGATCGGTTTTACCGCTGCGACCGGGTGCGCAGCCGCGAAAAAAATTCCAGCGGGCTGGGGCTGACCATCGCCAAAACCATTGTCGAAAAAATGGGCGGAACCCTGACCGTGTCCAGCACGGTGGGCAAGGGGTCGGTGTTTACCATCTCCCTCCCGGCGGGAATAAACGAAGAAGAAGCTGACGCAGAATAAGGAGGGTTCCGTGATATGAAAAAGTGGGTGATTTTATCCGATTATGGGCTGGACGACGCCTGCGCGGCGGTCTATCTCTTGGACAACCGGCCAAAAGGGCAGGCGATCGACATCATCGCGGTAGCGGGCAACAGTGACGCCGCCGCCTCCTATCAAAACGCGAAAAAGCTCTTGGGGAGCTATGCGGGCGGCCTCTCCGGCGTGCGCCTTGTCGATTCCGCCGCGCTGGCGCAGCCCTTTGCCAACCTCCCGTCCATTCACGGCGCGGACGGCATGGGCGATCTCCTGCCCCCGTGCGAACCCAAGGTTCCGACTCTGGCCTACGCCGACTGGCTGGCCGAAAAGCCGGACGGGTTTTTGCTGGTCAGCCTAGGCCCCGCCACCGTCACGCTGGATATTTTAAACAAGTGCGGCGCGCAGGAGCTCTTGATCATGGGCGGGCACATCGACGCCGCCCCCAACTTTAACGGATATGAGTTTAACCACTACCTCGACATTCCGGCCTTTAACGCCGTCCTCCGCTACCCGCACCGCTGCGCCACGCTGGACACCTGCCGGCACCCGCGCTTTAACGACGCCGGAAAAAAGCGGGGCGGCGCCGCCCTTTTGGATCGGCTGATCGACCGGGCGATCGACCTCGCCGTGGCGCGGCACCCCGACAACTGCTATATCTACGACTATATCGCCGTGCATGACCTCATCTGCCCGGGGCTGTTTGCCGTCGAGGAGCGGATCGACTTAGAGGGAAACACCGTACACCAGCTTAAAGCGTGAAAACTTTCATCGCGGGATGCGGGCTACGTGCGTGCCGAACCTCTCTGAACTTTGCTGACGCAAAGTTAGCAATCGCAAGCGATTGTCGGTTCGGCGGGTCAACTCGGTTACGTATTAGAAATACGCGCCCTCGGTGCCCCGCCGCCTGTTGCCCGCCTGCCGCGCGAAATTTTCCCCGCTGTTTTGTGCGCTGTTTTGTGTGACGAGGGAGTACATATAAAGTATGGGAAAAAGTATGGAAAAGCAAGACGGGCGGGCGGGGTTTTTTGCGCTGACGGGGCGTACGCCGCTGGTGTATCTCGAACGGTTCTGCCGGGCGGAGGGGCTTTTGGGTCGGGTGTACGCCAAGCTCGAAAAGACCAACCCGGCGGGCAGCGTCAAGGACCGCGTGGCGGCGGCCATGATCGTTGACGCCGAGGCGCGGGGCGTCCTGCGGCCGGGCGGCACGATCGTCGAGCCGACCAGCGGCAATACCGGCATCGGCCTGGCGGCGGCGGGCGCGGCTAGGGGCTACCGCGTCGTCCTCACCATGCCCGACACCATGAGCGCCGAGCGCCGCGCCCTCATGGCGGCCTACGGCGCCGAGGTCGTGCTGACGCCGGGCGCGGAGGGGATGCGGGGCGCGATCGCGCGGGCGCAAGCGCTGGCGGGCGGGCGGGGCGCGTTTATGCCCGGCCAGTTTGACAATCCCGTCAACCCCCTCACCCACTACAAAACCACCGGCCCGGAGATTCTGTCGGCGTTTGAGGCGGCGGGGCATACGCCCGCGGCCTTTGTCGCGGCGGTGGGCACCGGAGGCACCGTATCGGGCGCGGGGCGGTACCTAAAGGAGCGGGTCGCGGGGATCCGCGTCGTCGCGGTCGAACCGGCGGCAAGCCCCGTCCTGTCGGGCGGGCAGCCCGGGCCGCACAAAATCCAGGGTATCGGCGCGGGCTTTATCCCCAAAACGCTCGATACCGCCGTCTATGACGAGGTCGCGCAGGTCACCGATTTCGACGCCTTTTTATCCCTAAAACGACTCAACGCGCTCGAAGGGCTGTTTTGCGGCATATCCTCCGGCGCCGCCCTGTTTGCCGCCGCCGCCCTCGCCCGCCGCCCCGAATACGCGGACAAAAGCATCGTCACCGTCTTTCCCGATTCGGGGGAGCGGTACCTGTCGATGTTATAGAACCTGTCTTGATGATTCGGAAAACGTCTTTTTGCGTCTTTTCGCGCCGCTCTGCGCTAATTCTCCTAGCCGTAGCGCTGCTACGGCGTCGTCGAAATCGCTTGATTGGCGCAAAAATCCATCAAAAATCCTGTTTCCCTCATTCATCAAGACAGGTTCATAATTTAAGCTCACGCCGGCTATAGTTTGAACCCTCTGTTCAACTGTTCCAACAAATCCAGATAATCGACGGGCTTGGCGATGTGGCCGTTCATGCCGGCCGCCTTGGTCTCCTCGATGTCCGACTGAAACACGTTGGCGGTCATGGCCAAAATGGGGAGGTCGGCGCACCGTGGATGCGTGGAGGCGCGGAACGCCTTGGTGACGGCGCAGCCGTCCATGCCCGGCATTTGCACGTCCATCAGGACCAGATCATAATAGGCGCGGGGGCTTTGCAGCAGCATTCCCAGCGCCTCGCGGCCGCCGCCCGCCTCCTCGATGGCAAGGCCGGTATCCTTAAGAAGCGCCGACACGACCTCGCGGTTGATTTCTACGTCGTCCACGACCAAAATACGCCGTCCGGCAAAGTCATAGGCGTCGGCGTCGTTGGCCGTCTCGTGCTTGGCGAGCGGAACCGAGCGGTCACGCGCGACCCTGCACAGGCAGGTAAAGCAGCTGCCCCGGCCGGGCGCGCTCTCGACGGTAATGTCCCCCTCCATGAGCTGCGCGATCCGCCGACTGATCGAGAGGCCCAGCCCCGTCCCGCCGTATTTGCGCGAAATGGCGTTGTCCGCCTGCTCAAAGGGCGAAAAAATGCGCTCCTGCACGGCGGGTTCGATGCCGATCCCCGTATCCTTGACGACAAACCTTAGGGTGACGGTCTCGTCCGATTCGGCGGCGGCGTCGGCCGTCAGGGTGATCCGCCCCCGCTCGGGCGTAAACTTGACGGCGTTGGACAGGAGGTTAAAGAGGATCTGCCCCAGCCGCGTGCGGTCGGCGTACAGCGCCGCGCCCTCGGGGAGGCGGTTGACAAAGGTAAAACGCTGTTTTTTATCGGAAACGAGGGGCGCGACCGTCTCGGTCACACTCTTTAAAAGCGCGTCCGCCGTAAAGCTCTCGGGCGAGAGGCTTAGCTTTCCCTCCTCGATCTTAGAGATGTCCAACACGTCGTTGATGAGGACCAACAGGTGCTTGGACGAGGACTGGATCGTGGACAGACAGCCCGCGATCTCCCGCTCGTCCCGGCTCCGGTCGGCCACCTGCGCCATGCCCATAATGGCGTTCATGGGGGTGCGGATCTCGTGGCTCAGGTTGGCCATAAACCGGCTCTTGGCGCGGTTGGCGCGGTCGGCGCGCTCGATGGCGTCAAAGGTATCCAAAATGCCCTGCATATGCCGGCAATAGACCATAAAGGGGGCGCGGATCGATTCGAGATCGGTCTCGAAGTAGGGCGCGTTCCGCTTAGAAACACCGCCCAAAATCACGCGCGAAAAGTTTTTTTGCATATCGTAGAGCGGCGTGTACATGCAGCGGGCGTACTCAAACAGGTTTGCCGGATAATTGACCGCCGGGTCCTTGACCACCGCGCCCTTTGACAGCCGTTCGGCGGCGCGTTCGGGCGTCTCGGGCGCCCGCAGATCCATGTCGATGTCGCCCGTGTACGAAAAATTGCAGCCGCCCTTTCTGACAAGGCGGCCGGAGTCGCCCTCCACGTCAAAGACGGCGGCCGATTCCAGCTGAAAAATGTCCACCACGCCCTCGGCGATGCAGTCAAAAATTCGGCCCCGGTCGGACACGTCCATGGCGCGCAGGGTATAATCCAATATGCCGCTAAAATACCCGAGGTTGATGTCCACGCGGTGATGCGCGGTCTTAAGCTCCTGCTGCACCAGCTCTAAACGGTTGGCCTTTTTTTGCAGGGCGGCGAGCTGCGCGGTCAGACGGGCGATCTCCGCTTCGTACGCCGCCGCGTCGGGCGGCGTCGGGTTGTCCGGTTTTCTGTCGTCCATAGAAGAGACGGTTCCTTTATTTGCGGTATAAGATTAGCAAAGAGGTGGTATAAGTATGAAAAGCATTCTTGCCGCCCAAGCGGCCAAATTCGCCCAGTCCGTAATTCCCCAGCCAGGGCGGCACGCTGCCGTCCGGCTGTAAAAACGCCGACTGGATCAGCTCTAAAAGGTCCTCGCGCGCCAGCCGGGTGGGCATGATGCGCCCCCGCGCGATACAGTCGGTCTGAAAGACCGCTACAGGCACGCCCGTCCCGATCTGCCCCTTTAGGATCTTGAGCGCCTTTTCCTGCTCCGAAAAAATCAGCGCCTCGTCCCGCTGGGTAAACCACAGCTTGGTCCCGGCCTTGATGTCGGTGGGGTAGTGGATGACCTCGCCCTCGTGATTGAGGATCAGCCGCATGAGATGCGTGTTGCCGTAGTCGGCCGCGTCCTCGTCGGACAACAGCTCGCCCATGGCGCCAAAAGCCAGCTGCGCGTTGATGTCGGTGGACGGGTCCATCGGCAGCTGCGACAAAAAGGTTGACCAGGCCGGGCCGCCGTTGATCTCGTACACCAAATTCCCCTCCGCCTTGGTGACGGTCAGGGGCTCGCCGTAGGCCGTAAAGCCGTGCGTGCCCCGGGTCGCGTGCAGGAGCGTCTTGTCCGCAAAGCCGACGGCAAACACCGCGCGGTCATAGGTCTCGTCCACACAGTACTGATAGGTATTTAGGAGCTTGCCGTTGTCGGAGGCCGTCCCGCCGAATACCGTGACGTCCTCGCCGAATACCGAGACAACCCCCTGCAAGATCCGCTGGTTGTTGGTCCCGATCCCCGGCGTCAGCAAGTACAAAACCGAGATTTCCGGCTGTTTTTCCTTGATGGCCTTGGCCATGGCGGCGGCCTTGTCGTACGAATTGTCAAAGCTAAAGCCGGTCTCATAGCCGTAGACGCATTCGTCCGCGGGGCCGGAGATAAACATGGCCGACAGATCGTGCATACTGTCGCCCATGCCCTGCCGCCCGGTGACGCCCGCGCCGGTCGCGATAAAGACCGTGACGCCCGGCAGCGCCGCCTTGAGGACGTCCGCAAGCAATTCGGGCCGGTGCCCCATGGCGGTGTTGACCAGCGCCAGGCGGCAGCTTTTGCGCGCGCGCTCGGGCACGGCCAGCTCGATCACGCGTTCCGCCGCGCGTTTCGTGTTGACTTCCTTGCAGTTTGCCGAATAAAATTGCAGCATAAATTCCCCTCCTAAACGGTAAAATACCCCGTTTCCGACATTTTCTTTTTAGTATTCTAGCATATTTTAAACGGAGAGTCAACGCCGACGCCGGCGAGAAAAGGAAAGCAACGCGTCATTTGAACGAACGCGGCAGCGCTCTTTACTCTTTTTTACAAAAACGACGTTTTTTGTAAAAAAGTGCCGTATCCCTCGTTCAAATGAAAGCAACGCGTCATTTGAACGAACGCGGCAGCGCAAAGCGGCAGCGCAAAGCGGCAGCGTAAAGCGGAAGCGTAAAAGTAATTGCCAAATTCCCCGAACCGTTGTATAATAATCGGTACAATCGGCGCGGAGAGCAGCGCTATTAGGAGTATTACATATCATGCACATCGCAAAGCGCGCGGCGGAGATTTCGCCGTCCCTCACATTGGAAATCACGGCCAAGGCAAAAAAGTTTAAGGAGGAGGGCCGCGACGTCGTGTCGTTCGGCGCGGGCGAGCCCGACTTTAACACGCCGCTCTATATCCGCGACGCCGCCAAGGAGGCGCTCGACAAGGGGCTCACCAAGTACACCCCCGCAAGCGGGACGCTGGCGCTCAAAAAGGCGGTGGTCGACAAGCTGATGCGCGACAACGGCCTCTCGTACAAGACCTGCGAGATCGTCATCTCCAACGGCGCCAAGCATTGCCTGTACAACGTGCTGCAAGCCATTGTCGATCCCGGCGACGAGGTCATCATTCCCGCCCCGTACTGGCTCACCTATCCCGAGCTTGTCAAGCTGTGCGGCGGCGTGTCCGTCTTTGTCGAGACCCGGGTGGAAAACGGGTTTAAGCTGACGGCCGCGCAATTGCAGGCCGCGATCACGCCCAAGACCCGGGCGCTGATCCTAAACAACCCCAACAACCCCACGGGCGCCGTCTATACCAAGGACGAGCTGATGTCGCTTGCCCACGTCATCGGCAAGACCGAGCTTGTTGTCATCAGCGACGAGGTGTACGAGATCCTCAACTACAAGACCGGCATCTATTCGATCGCCGCCTACTCGCAAAAGCTCAAGGAGCAAACGGTGGTGGTCAACGGCGTCTCCAAGACCTACGCCATGACCGGCTGGCGCATCGGCTTTATCGCCGCCGCCGAGCCCATCGCCAAGGCGGTGGCCGGTATGCAGAGCCACACCACCAGCAACCCCAATTCCATCGCGCAGTACGCGTCCGTCGCGGCCTACGAAAATCCGGCGGGGCAGGCGTTTTTGGCCGAGCTAAAAGCCAGCCTCGACCGCCGCCGCCGGCTCATCATGCGCGAGCTCGATTCGGTCGAGGGCCTGAGCTATATCAAGCCGGAGGGCGCGTTTTACATCATGGTTGACGTCCATAAATGCTTTGGCAAGTCCGCCCGCGGCAAAAAAATCGATTCGGCGCACGCCTTTGCCACCGCCCTCTTAGAGCAGGGCGACGTGGCCGCCATCCCCTGCGAATCCTTTGGCGCGGGCGATTATATTCGGCTGAGCTATGCGCTGGGGGATGAGGA
>JAIRRW010000141.1 GCA_031255775.1 Clostridiales bacterium | reverse complement strand
GCAGGGCGGCTCGTTTTGACGACCCGGCTCCACGAGGCGGGGTGAGTGCGGGTATGCGGATCATCGGATCGGACAAACCTATGACACGGGACGGGCTGGCGCTTGCCTTGGGATATTTTGACAGCGTGCACCAAGGCCACCGCCGCGTGTTTGAGACGGCAAATGCCTACCGGGACGCGCATCCGGGGACGCGGAGCGCGGCCCTGACCTTTCGCAACAACCTGAGCGCGGCCGTCAAAGCCGACGCGAAAGAAATTTACCCGTATGCCGAACGCAAGAGCCTGATCGCCGCCTGCGGGATCGATTATCTGCTGCCGCTCACCTTTACCCCCG
Source organism: Clostridiales bacterium (assembly GCA_031255775.1). Classification (GTDB taxonomy): domain Bacteria; phylum Bacillota; class Clostridia; order Christensenellales; family Pumilibacteraceae; genus JAIRRW01. The sequence continues at coordinate 4,708 of JAIRRW010000141.1, read as the reverse complement.
CCTTAAAGGCGCTGTCCGCCGCCGCCTTTTTGGACAGGCTGACGGCCGCCGTTCGGGTAGAGGCCTTTGTCTGCGGCGCCGATTATCGGTTTGGGCAGGGCCGCGCGGGCGACGTCCGTTTTTTACGGGACTACGGCGCGGAACGCGGCATCGCGGTCGTCGTCACGCCAAAGGCCGATCGGGCGGGGCAAAAAATTTCGACCAGCGGGATCAAGGCGCTCCTAAAAGCCGGGGACGCGGCCGGGGCGGCGGCGCTCCTGCATCGGCCGTATACGCTGACGGGCAGGGTCGTGCACGGCCGGGGACAGGGACATCTTTTCGGGTTTCCCACCGCGAATATCGCGCCGCCGCCCGAAAAGTTTTTACCCAAGGAGGGCGTCTACGCCTGCCGCGTTTGGATCGGGAAAGGGCGGCGGACCGCCTACTGTGCCGTGGCCAATGTCGGGGCAAAGCCCACCTTCGGCGACCCGACGCCCGGCGTTGAGGCGCTGATCGACGGCTTTTCGGGCGATCTGTACGGGCAAACCGTCACGCTGTCCGTGCTGCGGTATCTGCGTCCCATCCGGGTATTCGATTCACCCGCCGCCCTGAGGGCGCAGATCGGACGGGACATGGAGAGCGCCAAGAGCGGGGCGGCGCTATGAGCGGCAAGCCCCAAAACGCGCAAATGCGGATCGGGCCTTCGGGCAATTCGATCCCCTTTTACGAGGCGGGACATAAGCACACGTACGAGGCTCCGGCGTTTTTGCGCGCGCTTGGCCTAAACGCGTTTGAATATTCGTTTGGGCACGGGATCACGATCGGCGAGCCCGGGGCGCGGAGGATTGCCGCCGAGATGGAAAAGTACGACATCGCCCTGTCGGCGCACGCCCCCTATTATATCAATTTTGGCAGCGCGGACCCCGAAACCGTCGAAAAATCGATCGAGTATGTGATCCGATCCGTCCGCATGGGGCGGCTGATGGGCGGCACGCGCACGGTCTTTCATCCGGGGGCGCAGGGCGGGCTTGACCGCGCGGCGGCCTATGCGCTCCTCAAAAAAAACCTCGGGATCTTAGTCGAGCGGCTGCGCGAAACGCCGGATTTTGACGCGCATATCCTATGCCCCGAAACCATGGGGAAAAAGCGGCAGCTGGGGACGGTGGAGGAGATCGTCGGGCTCTGCGCGTTGGACAGCCGGTTGTATCCCTGCTTCGATTTCGGCCACATCAACAGTTATACGGGCGGGGGTTTGCGGTCTCCCGGCGATTTCCGCCGGATCATCGACTATACCTTCGAAAGGCTGGGCGAGACAAAAACCAAAAATATGCACATCCATTTTTCCAAGATTCAGTACGGACAGGCGGGGGAGATTCGGCACCTGACCTTTGCCGACACCCGCTACGGCCCCGAATACGCGCATTTGGGCGCGGTCCTCGACGAATACCGCATGACGCCCGTCATTATCTGCGAATCCAAGGATTATATGTCGGATGATGCGGTGATTATCAAAAATTACCATCAAATCAGTTAACTTTTTTCGTGAGATATGGTAGAATAGCTTGGATGGATGCTGCAAAATTTGACAACCTGTTCGAGAGTTTGGACGCGCTGCTTTTGTTTAGCGAGACCAACCGTTTTTATTTTACCGGGTTTCGGACGTCCTACGGCTGCGTGATCGTCGGGCGCAATACGCGCGTCCTGATCACCGACGGCCGCTATGAGGCCGACGCCCGCAAGTACGCGCAGGGCTTTGAGGTCGTGACGGCTGCGGGCAACGAGCTATTCGAGGCGGCGGACAAGATTTTAAAGGGCATGGGCGCTAAGAAGGTCGGCTACGAGGACGAATTTGTCACCGTCGCCGCCTTTAAGGCCGTCAAGGCCGCGTGTAAGGAATACAAGCTGATCCCGGCCAGCGCCGACATTTACGCGAAACGGATCGTCAAGACCGACGACGAGATCGCGCTCATTGCCGAGGCCGAGGCCATTACGTACCGCGCGATCCACAAGGTGTTGCCCTATATCAAGCCCGGCGTCACCGAAAAGGAAATATCCGACCATCTGACCTATGCCATGCTTTCGGGCGGGGCGGAGGCGTTGGCCTTTCCCAATATCGTCTGCTTCGGCGTCAACACCGCCGTGCCGCACCACAGCCCGTCGCCGGCCAAGCGCCTCGAAAAAAACGAGCTTGTGCTGTTGGACATCGGGGCGCGGTTTAACGGGTACGCCGGGGACATGACGCGGACGTTTTCGGTCGGGACGGTATCGGACAAGCTGCAAAGGATCCATAAGATCGTGCTGAGCGCGCAAGCCTACGCGTTAGAAAAGCTCAAAGCGGGCATGACCTGTCACGAGGCCGACGCGTACGCGCGCGAGTATATCGTCGCCAACGGTTACGGCGAGGAATTTACGCACAGCCTGGGTCACGGCGTGGGGATCGAGGTGCACGAGGCACCGCGCCTAAACCGCAACGCCGACACCGTTTTGAAAGAGAACATGGTCGTCAGCGTGGAGCCCGGTATTTATGTCGGGGGCTTGGGCGGCGTCCGGATCGAGGACCTTGTCGTCATCAAGGAAGGCGGCATTGTCAACCTGACCAATTTCAACAAAAACATCAACCTATAGGAGGGTATATGGTAGCAGGGGATTTTCGAAAGGGTGTGACCATCGAGATGGACGGCAAGGTATATGTCGTGGTGGACTTTCAGCACGTAAAGCCGGGCAAGGGCGCGGCGTTTGTACGCGCCAAGCTCAAAAACGTCATTACGGGACAGGTTTTGGAGCAGACCTTTAACCCCTCCGATAAATATCCCGACGCGGTCATCGAGCGGAAGGAAATGCAGTATTCGTACAACGACGGCGGCATCTATTATTTTATGGATACCGAGACCTTCGATATGCTGCCGCTCAATCACGATTTCGTGGAGGAGACGATGCAGTTTGTCAAAGAAGAAATGCCCGTCACCGTCCAGCTGTATAAGGGCGCGGCGTTTTCGGTCGTGCCGCCCAACTTTGTCGAGCTGACCGTCGAGTACACCGAGCCGGGACTTCAGGGCGACACCTCCAAGGCCGGAAACAAGCCCGCGACCCTGGAGACGGGCTACGTCATTCAGGTGCCGCTGTTTGTCAATACCGGCGATAAGATTCGGATCGATACGCGCAACGGCACATACATGGAGCGCGTCAAGTAGGGTATCGGCAATGTCATTTTTTTGCCGGAATTTTTTCCTCTATATCGGTTTTTTTCGGTTTTCTCTTTCGCCGCAACAGCTCTCCCGCCGCCTTGATCCCGTTAAAATAGTCGGTGGACGTGGCGTTGAGGATGGTGGAATTGTAGGACAGGAGCGGCAAAATGATCAAGAGCGTCACGAGGACGCCGACGGAAAAAAAGAGGATAGCGGCCAAAAAATAGTGTAAAAACTGCAAAAAGAGCCGCATACCGATCACTGCCATCGAATTTTTGAGGTTGAACACGCTTTTGAGCTGATAGTTGCGAAAGTGCAGCACCCAGGTCAACAGCAGGTCCTGGATACCGCTCAAGACGATGGACGCGAGCGGCAGGAGAAAGATCGCAAAAAACCACACATAGGCGATGGCAAGGGACGCGGCCCAAAAGGCCAGCGAAAAGCCCAGACGGATGAGCGTTGCGCAAAGCCCTTTGATCGAACGCTTGCCCGCAAAGGCCTTACGCATCCGACGCTTGCACAGATATTCGCCCAGCTCGCGGGCGGCCAAGACGATCCCAAACGCCAGCAGGACGAGCAAGGGGATCCGGCTAAAGCTAAAGCGCTCGACACCCTCCAGTGTGGCGGCCAGGCCGCTCAACAGCGCGCGGAGGTAATTGGGATCGAGAATTTCCCTTAGGCCCGTGTTTTTGAGCGTATCCGCCAGATAGGCGATAAAACGCGCGTGGGCGTCGGGATCGGCGGACTCTAAGGCCTGGTTGACGCCAAACTGCATGATGAGGGCAAAGATTCCGATCGAGGCCGCAAACAGACCCGTGATGACCAGCAGGTACGGACAAAACCGAATATAGTTTTTTAAAGCGGATTTAATCATAAGAGACAGTATGCGAAACTTGGCGCATTTTGTCAACACGAAAGCGGCAAAACCAAGAAAATTTTTTTGACACACGTCCGAGACAACGGGACAGATAAGGAGAGAAGCGCATTGATCAAACGGGTATTGGACGAAATTTTATCGGCCGAAAGCGCGGGCGCGGCGGAGATTGCCGCCGCCGAGGAAAAGAGCCGCGAGCTCCGTCAGGCCGCCCTGAGAGCGCGGGAGGAGGCGGAGGACGCACTCGAAAAGGAGCTGAGGACGCTGCGTGAGAGCCTGCTGTCCGCGGCGCGCGCACAGGCAAAAAAGGAGTCGGACACGCTTTTAGAGGACGGGCGCAAGCGGATCGAGGCGCAGCTAAGGGACGTGCGGGCGGCGGCGGGCAAGGCGGTTGATTTTGTGGTCAAGCACATCGTAGAGGCATAGGGACAAGGGACGGGACACATAGGCGTATGGCAGTAGCGGAAATGCGAAAACTCAAGCTGATCGGGCTCAAGTCGGAGCGCGGCCGGGTTGTGGACACGTTGACAAATTCACAGGCTTTCGAGCTGTGCGGAACCGAAAAACCGGAGGCCGCCGCGGATTCTCCCGTAGCGGACGCGCTCCTTTCAAAACGCGCCAAGACCGCCTTTGCCATTAAATTTCTAAACGAGAGCGTGTTTGAGGCCAA
>JAIRRW010000100.1 GCA_031255775.1 Clostridiales bacterium | reverse complement strand
AAGCAAGGAGAAATCATCGTATGCGCAAGTTTCAGGTCAACGTCAACGGCAAAAGCTATGTGGTAGAGGTGGACGAGCTGTCCGGCGGTCAGACCGTCTCGGCCGCCGTCCCGGCAGTCAGCGCGCCCGCGCCCGCGGCGGCGGCGCCCGCATCCCCGGCGCGTCCGGCGGGCGGCGCCACCCTAAAGTCCCCGCTGCCGGGCGCCGTTTTTAAGCTGATGGTGCCGGACGGCGCCGTCGTCAAAAAGGGCGATAAGATCATCAATATCGAGGCGATGAAGATGGAAAATGAGATCGAGTCCCCGGCGGACGGCAGGGTGTCGTTTTTGGTCAGACAGGGACAGACCATCGAGACGGGTACCGAGCTTGCCGTGATTGGGTAAGGGGGCCGAATGAACTACTTAACCGAAACGCTGAAAACGCTTTGGGAGGAATCGGGCATCGCGATCTCTTTGTTCGGCGGCACGGGCGCCACGCCCTTTATGTGGGAAAACTACGTCATGCTGCTGGTGTCCTTCGTGCTGTTTTATCTCGCGATCGTCCGCAAATTTGAGCCGCTCTTGCTTTTGCCCATCGCTTTTGGTATGTTTATCGTCAACATTCCGGGGGCGAGCGGCGTATTGTACGGGCTTGACCACGGCAAGACCGATACGCAGATACAGGAATTGATTACGGCCGGCGGAAGCCCCGACTACGGCCTGTTTCATTTTTTGGATATCGGCGTCAGCAAGGTCATTTTTCCGCCGCTCATCTTTTTGGGCATCGGCGCGATGACCGATTTTGGGCCGCTGATCGCCAACCCCAAGAGCTTTTTGATCGGCGCGGGCGCACAGTTTGGCGTATTTGTCGCCTTTTTTCTGGCGATTCTGTTCGGCTTTGACGGCGCGGTCGCCGCGGCCATCGGCATTATCGGCGGCGCGGACGGGCCGACCGCGATTTACGTCACCGAAAAATTGGCGAATTCGTCCTTTTATACGCAGGGCTCGTATACCTCGATCATCGCGATCGCGGCCTACTCGTACATGGCGCTCATTCCCATCATTCAGCCGCCGTTTATGAAGATGCTGACGACAAGAAAGGAACGTATGATCGTCATGCAGCAGCTGCGTCCCGTCTCCAAGCGCGAAAAGGTCATATTCCCGATCGCCGTCACGCTCCTGACCGGGCTCTTGCTGCCCTCCGCCCTGCCCCTTTTGGGGATGCTGATGCTGGGCAACCTCCTCAAGGAGAGCGGGGTGGCCGAGCGGCTGGTACAGGTCGCCAGCAACGGACTGATCAACGCGATCACCATATTCCTCGGGGTGATGGTGGGCGCGAAAGCGAGCGGCGGCGTGTTTTTATCGCCGATGACGCTGGTCATCATCGCGTTGGGGCTGACCGCGTTTATTTTCGGGACGGTCGGCGGCCTCTTGACCGCCAAGCTCATGAACGTCATCTACCGGGGCACGATCAACCCCCTAATCGGCAGCGCGGGCGTGTCCGCCGTGCCCATGGCGGCGCGGGTTTCGCAGGACGTCGGCCGAAAGTACAATCCCGACAACTATCTCTTGATGCACGCGATGGGACCCAACGTGGCGGGCGTCATCGGGTCGGCTGTGGCCGCCGGTGTGTTTTTGGCGGTATTCGGCGCGTAGCCCGACAAGGCAAAATAAATTAGAAAGGTAGAGCAAATAATATGGTTAAAATCATGGAAACGATCTTGCGCGACGCGCACCAGTCGCAGGCCGCGACGCGGATGCGGCTGGACGAGATGCTGCCCGTCGCGCAGAAATTGGACAACGTCGGCTATTACGCCTTGGAGATGTGGGGCGGCGCCACCTTTGACAGTTGCTTGCGCTTTTTAAACGAGGACCCCTGGCAACGCCTGCGGGCCTTGAGAAAGGCCATGCCCAAAACCAAGCTGCAAATGCTGTTGCGCGGGCAAAATCTCTTGGGGTATAAGCATTACGCCGACGACGTTGTGGAGCTGTTCTGCAAAAAGTCGATCGAAAACGGCATCGACATCATCCGCATTTTCGACGCCTTAAACGACGTCCGCAATATCGAAACGGCGCTCAAAGCCACCAAAAAGTACGGCGGCACGGCCGAGCTCGCCTTTTCGTACACCACGAGTAAGGTGCACACCTTGGACTACTTTGTCGCGCTGGCCAAGGAGATGGAGGCCATGGGCGCGGACATCGTCTGCATCAAGGACATGGCCAATTTGCTGTTGCCCTACGACGCGTACGAGCTGGTTTCGCGCCTAAAGGACGGGCTGGATCCCAAGACCCTGGTCCATCTCCACACCCACAACACTGCGGGCACGGGGGACATGACCAACCTAAAGGCCATCGAGGCCGGCTGCGACATCGTAGACACCGCGCTTTCCCCCTTGGGCAACGGAACCTCCCAGCCCGCGACCGAGTCGCTTGTGGCCGCGCTAAAGGGGACAAAATACGACACGGGCATCGACCTCAACGCCCTCAACGAGATCACCCTTCACTTCAAAGAGGTCGCCAAGCGCCTGACCGCCGACGGATTTTTGAGCCCCGAGGTCTTGCAGGTGGACGTCAACGCGCTCATCTATCAGGTGCCGGGCGGGATGCTCTCCAACCTCATCAGCCAGCTGAAGCAGGCGGGCGCGTCCGATAAACTTTTGCGGGTCTTGGGCGAGGTGCCGCGCGTCCGCGCCGACCTTGGCTACCCGCCGCTGGTCACGCCGTCCAGTCAGATCGTGGGCACGCAGGCCGTCCTAAACGTCCTAAACGGCGAACGCTATAAGCTGTGCTCAAAGGAGACCAAGGGCATGATCAAGGGCGAGTACGGCAGACTGCCCGTCGAGCCCGCGGCCGAAACCGTCAAAAAGATTATCGGCGACGAGCCGCGCATCACCTGCCGCCCCGCCGATCTATTAAAGCCCGAGCTTGACAATTACCGCAGAGAAGCGGCGGAGTACGCCGAGTCCGAGGAGGACGTGCTGTCCTACGCGCTCTTTCCGCAGGTCGCGATCCCCTTCTTTCAGCGTCGGCTGGCGGCCAAAAGCGGCATCGACAAGAGTATTTACGACCCGGCGACGGGCGTTCATCCCGTCTGACCTTGCCGGATAAAATCGCGTTTTCGGATACACAACCGCTGCGGATCGCCGTTGTGGGCGCGGGTCCCGCGGGCTTGATGGCGGCGTCCCGGGCGGCGGAGCGGGGGCTTGTGACCCTGTTTGAGCGCAACGAAAAACCGGGGAAAAAGCTGTATATCACCGGCAAAGGCCGCTGCAACCTGACAAACAACTGTGCGCCCGACGAGTTTTTGAGGCACGTCGTCACCAATCCCCGGTTTTTGTACAGCGCGATCTACGCGTTTCCTCCCGAAAAGACCATCCGCTTTTTTGAGGCGCAGGGGCTAAAAACCAAAACGGAGCGGGGCGGGCGCGTGTTTCCCGCCTCCGATAAGGCCAGCGACGTCAGCAAGGCGTTGGTCTTGTGCGCGTCCCGGGGCGGCGTTGAGATCGTCTATGAGGACGTGCGCGCGGTTTCCCGCGAGGAAACGGGGTTTACCGTCCGGACAAGGGGCGGGGCACAGCGGTTTGACCGCGTGATATTGGCCGCCGGGGGCATGAGCTATCCGTCCACCGGCAGCAACGGCGACGGGCTTGAGCTGGCAAAAAAGCTGGGACACCCGATCGTGCCCTGCCGCCCGGCGCTGGTTCCGCTGGTCTTTTCGTCCCCGCCCGTCGGGCTTGCCGGACTGTCCCTAAAAAACGTGAACGCCTCTTTGATAAACTGCCCGGGCAGTCCGACGGCATTCGGCGAAATGCTGTTTACCCAGACCGGGGCAAGCGGTCCGGCCGTCCTCTCGCTGTCCAGTTATATTCGGTCGGACGAGTTTTTTGGGATCGCGCTTTGCCTTGACCTAAAGCCCGCCTTGGATGCCGAAACGCTGGACAGACGGCTGCTGCGCGAGTTTTCGGCGGCGCCCAATAAGCAGCTGTCGTCCGTGCTCGCCGCCCTGCTTCCGCGCGCGCTCATCCCCTGCGTGCTGGGCGCGGCCGCGCTTGACGGCGCGGCGTTTGTTCATTCGGTGACAAAGCCCATGCGCGAAAAGCTGACGGCGACGCTAAAAAACCTGCGCTTTCCGCTGGCCGGACGGGGCGGCTTTCATCAGGCCGTCGTCACCTCGGGCGGGGTGGACGTGAGCCGCGTCAACCCCAAAACCATGGAGAGCCGACTTGTCCCCGGCCTGTTTTTTGCGGGCGAGATGCTGGATGTGGACGCGCTGACCGGCGGATATAATATTCAGATCGCGCTCTCGACCGGCTATGCCGCGGGCGCCGTCGATTCGGTTTTAGAACAGGTCTAGGTCGCAATCCGGTTTTGAAATAAGCATACAAGCCGGCAAATATCACGCATACGGAGCAGCATATGACACCGATCACCCAAATTTTTTCCATTCGGGGCGCGACGACGCTCACCGCCGACACCCAAGAAGAGGTCGTAAAAAAGACGACCGAGCTTATGGCGGAAATCGCCCGGCGAAACGGATGCCTTGATCGACCCGATGTGACCGTCGTCCACATTCAGATCACCACGACGCCGGACATCCGCAGCTTTTATCCCGCGCGGGCGATACGCGAGAGCGGGGTTGCGCCCTTTGCCGGCGCGCCGTTATTCAGCGCGTTGGAGCCGCCCATCGCGGGCGGCCTGCCCCTCTGCGTCCGGGTCATGCTGACGGTGACCCGGGCGGGCGGCGAGGCAATAGAGCCCCGGCATATTTATTTGGGAGGGGCAAGCGCCCTGCGGCCCGATCTGGCGCAGGCTTGACGCCGACCCGGCGCGGGCTCACCATAACGCGGGCTGGGAGTGGGCAAATCATGAGTTATTCGGAGTGACATAAAACGAGACAGAGCGGAGGATATATCGCACATGAACATTGCCATCGACGGACCTGCGGGCGCGGGCAAGAGCACCATCGCCAAGCTGTTGGCCGGAGAGCTGAACATTCTGTACCTGGATACGGGCGCGATGTACCGCGCGGCGGCGCTCAGGGTCTTGCGGGCGGGCGGCGACTGTCAAAACCCGGCGGACGCCGAGCGGATCGCGGGCGGGGCGGATATTGCCGTTCGGTACGAGGGCGGCGCGCAGCGGGTGTACCTCGACGGCGCGGACGTGACGGCGGCCATTCGCGAGCCGCACATCTCCAAGGCGGCCAGCGACGTGTCCGCGCATCCGGCGGTTCGGTACAAGATGGTCGAATTGCAGCGGGAGATCGCAAAAAACACCGATATGATTCTGGACGGGCGGGACATCGGGACGTTTGTCCTGCCCCATGCCGCGTACAAGTTTTTTTTGACGGCCGACGCCGACGAGCGCGCCCGGCGTCGGTATGACGAACAAAAGGCCAAGGGGATGCGCGTCGATCTCAATCTGGTCAAGGCGGAAATTCTCGCAAGAGACGCCAACGATTCGGGTCGGGCGCTGGCGCCCTTAAAAAAGGCGGCGGACGCCGTCGAGATCGACACGACCGCGCTATCCATTGCCGAGGTTGTACAAAAACTGTTGTCATATATCCGTTAAAGGGGTATAATCAAGCCATGACAGACAAAAAAAATAAAAAGAAACACACGGGCAGGGCGAAACGCGCGGCCAAGCGGCGGCTCCATTTATTCTTAAAGGCCTTGCTTCGGCCGGTTTTTGAGCTGTTGTTTCACGTCAGGGTCTTGGGGAAAGAAAATTACCCCAAGGATAGGCCGGTGCTCTTGATCACCAACCATCTGTGCAACCTCGACATCCCCATGATCCTGTTCCGCACGCCCGGGTACAAGCGGGCGATCGCCAAAAAGGAGCTCGGAAACAACAAGCTGTTCAAGCTGTTCGCAAGCTCGGTGGGCGTCATCTTTATCGACCGCGGCGCCACGGACCTCGAGGCCACGCGCGAGATTTTGACGACGCTAAAGGAGGGCGACAACCTAAGCCTCTTTCCCGAGGGGACGCGCAACCGCGTCAATACGGAGCTCCAAGAGCTTAAACCCGGCGGCGCGATGTTCGCTCTAAAGGGGGGCGCGGTCGTCGTGCCGGTCATGATCTATCGGCGGCAGAAATTTTTCGGCGGCAACTATATGTATATCGACAAGGGGCGGCGGCTGTCCGACCTCTTCGGCGAACGGGCGGACGCGGGCAAGCTGGAGGCCGCGACCAAGGTCATGGCGGCCATGATGCAGGGCGCCAAGGATACGCTGGCCGACATTGTCGAAAACAGACGCTGGACGGCGCTAAGGCGGCAAAAAAGCGCGCGGAAAAGACAGTCCCGCCTCTACGCCCGCCAGGCCAAAAAAGGGCTGGCCGCTTTAAGAAAAGAGAGCAAAACGTTAGCCCGGGCATGAAGCTGCATATCGCAAAAAACGGCGGATTTTGCTTCGGCGTCAAAAAAGCGGTCGAGACGGCCTTTGACAACGCGGGGCCGGACACCTATACCTACGGCCCGATTATCCACAACCCACTGGTGACCGAGCGGCTGGAGGCCTTGGGCGTCAAAAATATCTCGGATTTGGCCGCGGTAAACGCGGGAAAAATCATCATCCGTTCGCACGGCGTCAAGGAGCGCGTGATCCGCGAAATCGAAGCGAAGGGCCTGACGCTGATCGACGCCACCTGCCCGTTTGTCAAAAAGATCCACGCGATCGTCAGCGAGTACGACGCGCGGGGCTATCACATTTTGATCGCCGGAGACCCCGGCCATCCCGAGGTCGTCGGCATCGGCGGCTGGTGCGGCGACCGGGCGGATACGGTCGACGAGACGACCGATCCAAAACGGTTTGATTGCTTCGATAAGCTGTGTCTGGTGGCGCAAACCACCTTTTCTCCCGCAAAATATGCCGAGATCGCCAAAAATTTTGGCGTACGCCGTTCTAAAACAGTTGAAATATTCGACACAATTTGTTATACTACCATTAGTCGCCAGAGCGAGGCGGAAGGACTTTCCAAGGTCTGTGATGTCGTTTTGGTTGTCGGCAGCCGTACAAGCGCCAACACGACCAAGCTGTATTCGCTTGCTTCGTCGATATGCAAACGCGCCCATTTTGTGGAGCGTATCGACGATTTAGCGGACATCGCGTTTTGCCCGGACGATGCGGTAGGAATTATCGCCGGTGCGTCGACTCCCGATGAGTTGACTATGGAGGTTAGAAAGTACATGAGTCAAAATTTCGAGACAGAGGTCGCCAGCGAGGAGTTTAAAAAGGGCGTCGAGGAATCTCTTGTCAGCTACAAGGTCGGCCGCCGTGTCAAGGGGACGGTCATTTCTGCGGACGAAAAGGGCATCAAGCTCAACATCGGCGGAAAGCAGGACGGTTTCATCAAGAAAGAGGACGTCGCCGCCGAGGGGGAATACAACCCCGAGGACTTCGCCGAGGGTACCGAAATCGAGGTCAAGATCATCAGCGGTAAAAAGGACGAGGAGACCGGCTGTATCCTCTTGTCCAAAAAAGAGATCGATTTGATCAGAGAGTCGGACAAGATCGTCGAGACCATCCGCAACGGCGAATATTTTGATATCCCGATCGAGAAAAACGTGACCGGAGGGCTCCTGTCGCGCCTTGGCAACTATACGGTCTTTATCCCGGCGTCGCACGTGCAGGAGCGGTTTGTCAAGGACCTCAAGCCCTTTGTCGGCAAGACGCTGACCGTCACCGCCCTAGAGATAGACGACAATAAGCGCAAGATCGTGGCCAGCCACAAAAAGGTGTCCGAGGCCGAGCGCAAGGATCGCGAGGAAATCTTTTGGACGCACATCGTGCCCAACGTGGTGGTCAGCGGCGTGGTCAAGCGCGTCACCAACTTCGGCGCGTTTGTCTCCGTGGACGGCGTGGACTGTCTGGCGCACATCGTGGATCTATCCTGGTCGCACATCAAGACGGTCGACGAGGTCTTGACGGTCGGCGAGACCTATGAGTTTTTGGTTTTGTCCGCCGACCGCGAAAAGAGCCGCGTTTCCCTGGGCTATAAGCAGCTACAGGCGCATCCCTTTATCAACTGTATGGAAAAGCACCCCGTGGGCGCCGTCGTCCGGGGCAAGGTCGTCAGCATCGTGCCGTTTGGCGTGTTTGTCGAGATCGAGCCGCACATCGAGGGGCTGGTGCACGTCTCCGAGGTCGCGCACAACTTTATCAAAAATATCAGCGAGGCCGTCAAGGTCGGCGACGAGGTGGACGTCAAGATTCTCAATTATGACGAGGCCAACCGCAAGATCAATTTGAGCATCAAGGCCTGTGCGCCCGAAGAGGCGCGCGAGGAGGCGCCCCGCCACGAGGGCGGCGAACGCCGCGGCAAAAAGGGCGGCGGCGGCCAGGCCGCAAAATCGATGCAGTCGGACAACGAGTGGAGCGAGGATTCGGTCAACAATCCCTTTGCCGATCTTTTGAAAAATTTGGACGTGACCGGCGAGGCGCAGAGCGTCAAGAAAACCGAGGAGCCCCAAAAAGAGACGTCCGAGCCCGAGGCACAAGCGCAGGAAAGTAAGGAAAACGCCGGAGAAGAAGCGACCGAGTAAACCGGGTACGGATTGCGTAATTTTTGCGGGAACCGTCCAAAAAACAACAGGGACCGCCCTTACACGATTGGATGAATCCATTAAAGCGTGAGGGCGGTTTTTTTATCGGTCTTGCGGCTATGGCCGTTTCGGCCGCGTTTGGATGCATAAAAACACGACCTAAAAAAGAGGCAGGAGGGTGCCGACATGATTTTCGATCTTCACAACGATTTGATTACGTCCGAGCTTACGTTGGCCGAAAAGAGGCGGTACCTGACCGACACCGTCCCCAACCTAAAGGGTCTGGTGGTCGTCTATTGGATGACCAGGCAAAAATGCTTTCCGCGAAAGGAAAAGCTAAAAAAGATGAAAAACCTCTACTGCGCGATCGAGGATTTGGGGTATATCCAAGACACCGATTATGAGGCGCTCAGGCTGTTTGAGCCGCTGTACTGCTCGCTCACCTGGAACGAGGACAACCGGCTGGCAGGGGGCGCCGACGGGGTCGGCAGCGTGACGCCCGCCGGCAGAGAGGTCATCGGCAAGCTCAACGAGTACGGCATCGGGGTGGACACCGCGCATTTAAACCGAACCAGCTTTTACGAGGTTGCCGACCGGGGCGAAAAGCTTCTCAATTCGCACACCTGTTTGGACTGTATTTTTCCGCATCCCCGCAACATCACCGATCGGCAGATCAAGCTGATCATCGAAAAGGGCGGGATCGTGGGGTTGACGCTTGTCTCGGGCTTTATGGCAAAGACGGCGGCGGACGCCAACGATTATTTTATGCAGATCGACACCTTTGTTTCTAAATTCGGCATCGACAATTTAGCGATCGGGACCGATTTTTTCGGGACGGACAACCTGCCCGAGGGGTTAAAAAATTACTATGATTTTCTGGCGCTTGAGTACACGCTTTTAAACGCCGGGTACAAGACCGCCGACATCAATCGAATCTTTTTCGAAAACGCCCTGCGGTTTTTCGGGCTGCAAGCGAAAAAGAACCGAGCCGCAAAGGCTTAGGAAGGAGAAAGAGAAGTGGAACGACAAAAGACGCGGGAAATTTACGAAAATCCGTTGATCACCCGGTACGCGGGGCGGGAGATGTCCCGCATTTTTTCGGACGATAACCGCTTTTCGCTGTGGCGAAAGCTGTGGATCGCCCTTGCCGAGAGCGAAAGGGAGCTGGGGCTCCCGATCACCGAGGGGCAGCTTGCCGAGATGCGCCGATACCAAAACGACATCAATTACGACGTGGCGGACGCACGGGAGCGGGAGGTGCGGCACGACGTGATGGCGCACGTGTACGCCTTTGGCTGTCAGGCAAAATCGGCCATGCCCATCATTCATTTGGGCGCCACCAGCTGCTATGTGACCGACAACGCCGAGGTCATCATGATTAGAGAGGCGCTTACGCTGGTCAAGCAAAAGCTGGTCGCGGTCATGGCTCGGCTCAAAACCTTTGCGCTATCCCATAAGGATCTGCCGACGCTTGGCTTTACGCACCTTCAGCCCGCGCAACTCACAACGGTCGGAAAGCGCGCCGCGCTCTGGATGCAGGACCTCACGACCGATTATGAGGAGCTTTGCTTTTTGCTCGAGCGCACCAAGCTGCGGGGCGTCAAGGGGACGACGGGCACACAGGCCAGTTTTTTAAGCCTGTTTGACGGCGACGCCAAAAAGGTGGCGGAGCTCGAAAAAAGGATCGTGCAAAGGCTGGGCTTTTCGGCCGCTTACGGCGTGACCGGGCAGACCTACCCCCGCAAGTACGATTACAGCGTGACGGCGATGTTGAGCAAGATCGCGCAAAGCGCCTACAAGTTCGGCAACGATTTGAGACTGCTGCAAAACATGAAAGAGATGGAAGAGCCCTTCGAAAAAAATCAGATCGGTTCTTCCGCGATGGCGTATAAGCGAAACCCCATGCGCAGCGAGCGTATGTGCGCGCTGGCGCGGTTTGTGCTGTCCCTGCCGGCAAACGCCGCGCTCACCGCCTCTACCCAATGGCTGGAGCGCACCCTGGACGACAGCGCCAACAAGCGCGTCACCATACCGCAGGCCTTTTTGGCGTTGGACGGGGTATTAAATTTATACCTCAACGTCAGCGAAAATATGGTGGTCTACGAGGCCGTCATCAAAAAGCACATTGCCGAGGAGCTGCCCTTTATGGCGACCGAAACCATTTTGATGGAATGTGTCAAGGCGGGCGGCGATCGGCAGTTTTTGCACGAGCGCATCCGGGTCCATTCGATGGAGAGCGCCAAAAATGTCAAGCAGCTCGGGCTTGGCAACGATCTGTTGGATCGGATCAAGACGGACGAGGCCTTCCGGGAAATTTGGGATCGTTTGGACAGCTTGATGGACGCCCAAAATTTTACGGGCTGCGCCGCCTTTCAGACCGAGACCTTCATTCGCAATGAGGTGGACCCGATCCTAAAGGCAAATCCCGAGGCGGCCAAGCTGTCGGCGGAAATTGCCGTCTGACCTTATGCATGTACCGGGAGCGGGCAAATCATGCATTATACGGAGTGACAAAGAGTGAGGTTCAGACGGGCAACAGTTGTTTTGCCGCCGACAGGAATGTATATGGACATACATGACTGAGGCGGCGCGCCGAACCGACAATCGCTTGCGATTGCTAACTTTGCGTCAGCAAAGTTCAGAGAGGTTCGGCCAATCGTAGCCCGTATCAACCCACTA
>JAIRRW010000022.1 GCA_031255775.1 Clostridiales bacterium | reverse complement strand
TCGACACGGCAAACAGCTTGTCGCCGTACATTTCGACGACGTTGAACGCCGTAAAAATAACCTGCCCCGCGTACGCCTCGTCAAAGCCGGAAAGCCCCGAAAACGGGTGATGCGCCGTGTATACGCAGTCGCCGCGTTCGGCGTCGATAAAAAACTTGCCCACGGCCAGCCGAACATTTATGCAGCCCACCGCCATGACCAGATCCATGATCCGCTCCCGCTGCACCTCAAACGGCAGGGGCGAATAGACCAGCGTCTGCTCGGACGCCTCGTCCACAACCACCAAAAGCCGGACAAGACAGTCCTCGCCCTTGACCGACAGCACAAGCTGCCCGGCTTCGGGCGTCTTTTCGTACCCGAAACCCTTGGCGTCCAAAAAATCGGTGTAACATTTGAAAAGCGCGGCGGCGTTATCCTTTTTCAACATAGCGATCCCCCCGGTACCCGGCGGCCGTATCAGAGCCGTTTAGCCCCGTCAGACCTGTTCTATTGTACCTTTTTTTGGCGCCTTTGTCAATGCGAAACCCCGCATACCCGCCCGTTTCCGCATTAGAGTTAGGTTAAAAATTCCCTATCTTTCCGGGAGAGAACGTCCGCTTATCGCCGCGGACACGGGCTATTTTTCTTAAATCTTTTTTACAAAAACGACGTTTTTTCGGAAGGCTTCTTTTATTTGCGCCGCAAGCACGTCCATTTTTTGTAAGGCCGCGTCAAAATCTATCGCGCCGAATATTTTCTCGCCCGCTTCGACGCGTTTTATAAAGGCGGTCGTTTTTTCTTTGAATAGCTTTGCCTGCATTTTTGCTATTTTTTCCGCGATTTGCAAGTCCTGCCGATTCGCGATATTCAGTTTTACCGCCACGGCTCCGTCAATCGGGATTGCCTTGGTTATGTGCCACCCGGCAATAAAGCCTTGGCGGGTTTTGCCTGTGGGAACGGTCGCTATGTATTCGTCTTTTTTTGACTGAAAGCCTGCGTTGATGTTGGAGCGCAACGGAATTGCAACGCTTATTTTTCTGTTTTTATACGGGATACCGCCGACAATGATATAACATCTATTGGGGTTGTGCTCAAATTCGGCATCGGCGCATAGGTCGGTATGATAGGTATGCTTCAAATTAAATAAAGACACTTTTTTCTCCCGTAAAAAAATAGCCCCGCCTTACTTAAGACGGGGCCGCTACTTCTCCCTGTTTCCAGGTTGTGGGATATTCAGCGCTTGCGCGCTGTCTGCCCTACCAGACGCAAGTTTAACCTTGTACTACCATTATATACAAAAAAACGAAAAAGTCAATACCCTTTGCCGTTTTTTTTTAAAATTTCTTTGCCGTTTTTTTTTAAAATTTTTTGCTGTTTTTTTAAAATTTTGTGCCAGTTTTTTATTAGCAGCGCAAAAATTCTATAAAGGCTTGCGGTTAAAACCGATATGGTGTATGATTAAGGGGACGCAAGGAGAAAAAAACGCCATGATCATCATCATTCGCGCCGATGCGCAGGCGGAAAAACGCGCAGAGCTGACCGACTGGGTCAGGGGGTTGGGGCTGGACGTCCACCTGAGCGAGGGCGCCGATACCACGGTTATGGGGCTGGTGGGCGACACCTCCCGCGTGGACATCGACATTCTAAAGGCCTTGGACATCGTCAAGGACGTTTTGCGCGTGTCCGAGCCCTACAAAAAGGCCAACCGCAAATTTCATCCGGCCGATTCGGTCGTGGGCGCGGGCGGTTGTCTGGCGGGCGGCGGCAAATTCGCGCTGATCGCGGGCCCCTGCTCGGTCGAAAGCGAGGCGCAGATCGTGTCGGTCGCCAAAAAGGTCAAGGCGGCGGGCGCGGGGCTCCTCAGGGGCGGCGCGTACAAGCCGCGTTCCTCCCCGTACGCCTTTCAGGGGCTGAAAGAGGAGGGGCTGCGCCTGCTGCTGCTGGCCAAAAAGGAAACCGGCCTGCCGGTCGTGTCCGAGATCACCGCGGTCACGCAGCTTCCGCTGTTCGGCGGGGTGGACATCATTCAGGTCGGGGCGCGCAATATGCAGAATTTCGAGCTGTTAAAGGAATTGGGGCGAACCGACAAGCCCATCCTCCTAAAGCGCGGCCTGTCGAGCACCCTCGAAGAGCTTTTGATGAGCGCCGAATACATCATGGCGGGCGGCAACGAGCGGATCATTTTGTGCGAACGGGGTATCCGCACCTTTGAGCCGGCCACGCGCAACACGCTGGATATTTCGGCCGTGCCGTGGCTGAAAGAACGCACGCACCTCCCGGTCATTGTCGACCCCTCGCACGCATCGGGAATCAGTCGGCTGGTGCCGCCCCTGTCGTTGGCGGCGGCGGCGGCGGGCGCGGACGGGCTGATTATCGAGGTGCACGAGGACCCCGCCCGCGCGCTGTGCGACGGGCCGCAGTGCATCAAGCCCGACGAGCTCCTCGAGCTGGTCGCCAAGCTGGACACCGTCCTCACCCTGACGGGAAAGGCGCGCGCGTGAACGCCGTGACGATCGGGATCGTCGGCCTGGGGCTGATCGGCGGCAGTCTGGGACGCGCCTGGAAAAAGGAGAGCCCGCACACCGTTTACGGCTGCGACACCGACCAAGGGGCGCAAAAAAAGGCGCTTTTGCTGGGCGCCTGCGACGGGATTTTGGACGAAAAAACCCTGCCCGAGGTGGATATTTTGATTTTCGCGGTCAACCCGCGCACGGTCGCCGCGCTCCTGCCCGACTACCTCCCGCGCCTCAAGCGGGGGGCGCTGGTCAGCGACATTGCGGGCAACAAACGGTCGGTCTGCGCCGCGTTTCGGGCGGCGCAAGGGGACTTTCCGCACCTGCATTTTATCGCCGCCCACCCCATGGCCGGGCGCGAATTTTGGGGCGTCTCGCACTCGACGCCCGCCCTCTTTAAGCGGGCGTCCGCGCTCATTATCCCCTTGGACGGCACCCCCATTTCGGTGGTGTCGGCGTACAAAACCCGCCTGTTAGAGGCCGGATTCGAGCGCGTCAAATTCACCGCCGCGGACGAGCACGACCGCATGATCGCCTACACCTCGCAGCTGCCCCAC
The DNA here is from genome assembly GCA_031255775.1 of Clostridiales bacterium. Classification (GTDB taxonomy): domain Bacteria; phylum Bacillota; class Clostridia; order Christensenellales; family Pumilibacteraceae; genus JAIRRW01. The sequence continues at coordinate 12,679 of JAIRRW010000022.1, read as the reverse complement.
GTGCTGTCGGGCTGCTATGTCCAAAGCCCGCTGGCCGCCGCGCACGACGGCTTTTCGGCGGGGTCGTTTTTGGATCTCACCCGCGTCGCCCGCGCCAACGCCCCCATGTGGGCCGAGCTGTTTTTGGACAACCGCGACAACCTCCTCGCCATGATCGACGCCTTTAGCGAAACCCTCGCCGCCTACCGCGCCGCCATCGAAGCCGCCGACGAACCCGCCCTAAAACGCCTGATCGAAAACGGCAACGCCGCAAAAGAGGAAATCGACAAAAACACCCGCGCTTTGCGCTGCCGCTATCGATAAAATGCCGTTTCACTTGCATTTTATCGAGGGGAAAGGTGTCCGAGGGGAAAAAGTGTCATTTTTCCCCTCTCCCGATTTAATTCGCACAAAATGCCGCTACGCTTGCATTTTGGCGAGGGATACGGTTTCCGCAAACAAAAAGCGTCGTTTTTGTAAAAAAGAGTTAAGAGAAAGATAGCTATCGCTTTCACTTATGCAAAAGCCCATACAGAAGTTTCGCCTACTTTTTCTAAAAGTAGGTTGTTGCGGGGGTCTGGGGACACAATCAACAGTGTCCCCAGCACTTTTTTGGCGCGCAAAAAAGTACCTATGCCTGTGTCTGCGGCAATAAGCGGACTTTCCTCCCCGGAAAGATAGGGGCTTTTACACAGTCGAGAGTTTTTAGTCAGTCTTTTTGTTGTCAAAAAGGCGGTGGTGTGCTATACTCGTAGCGTTTGGGGGTCACCAATGAAAACCATCGGATTCGATAACGAAAAATACCTAAAAATGCAGTCCGCCCGGATTCGCGAACGTCTGGACAAATTTGGCGGCAAGCTGTATTTGGAGTTTGGCGGCAAGCTGTTTGACGACTACCACGCCGCCCGCGTGCTGCCCGGCTTCGAGCCCGATTCCAAGCTGAAAATGCTGTTGGAGCTAAGGGAGCAGGCCGAGATCGTCATTGCGATATCGGCCGAGGATATCGCCAAAAACAAGGTGCGCGGCGACCTTGGCATCACCTACGATCTCGACGTTCTGCGCCTGATCGACGCGTTTCGTGAAGCGGGCCTTTTGGTCGGCGCCGTTGTCCTCACCCATTACGCCGGACAGACACAGGCGCGCGCCTTTGAGGCCAGGCTGATCAAGCTGGGGCTCAAGGTCTGCCGCCACTTTCCGATCCAGGGGTACCCCTTTGACGTGCCGCTCATCGTTTCGGAGGAGGGCTTTGGCCTCAACGATTATATCGATACGCGGCGCCCCATCGTCGTCGTCACCGCGCCGGGGCCGGGCAGCGGCAAAATGGCGGTCTGTCTGTCCCAGCTCTATCACGACCACAAGCGGGGGATCGCGGCGGGCTACGCCAAGTTCGAGACCTTTCCCATCTGGAACCTCCCCCTAAAGCACCCCGTCAACATTGCCTATGAGGCCGCGACCGCCGACCTCAACGACATCAACATGATCGATCCCTTTCACCTGGAGGCCTACGGCGTCACCACCGTCAACTACAACCGGGACGTCGAGGTGTTTCCCGTCCTAAACAATATGTTCGAGACCATTTACGGCGCGTCCCCCTACAAGTCGCCCACCGATATGGGCGTCAACATGGCGGGCAACTGCATTGTTGACGACGCGGTCGTGTCCGCCGCCGCCTCGCAGGAGATCATTCGGCGTCACTATCAGGCGATGTGCGACCGCAGACAGGACAAGGTCGGCGACGAGGTCACGGCCAAAAACCTGCTCCTGGTCAAGCAGTCGGGCTTGAGCGAGGCCATGCGCCCGGTCATCGGCGCGGCCTTACGTAAAGCGGAGGAGACGGGGAATCCGGCCGCCGCCGTCCAGCTGTGCGACGGCAGGCTGCTGACCGGAAAGACCTCCCCGCTCTTGGGCGCAAGCTCGGCCATGCTCTTAAACGCCCTAAAGGCGCTGGCGGGCATTCAGGACGACATTCCGCTCCTGTCCCCCTCGGTCATCGAGCCGATCCAAAAATTAAAGACCGTTCATTTGGGCAACAACAACCCCAGGCTCCACACCGACGAAATTTTGATCGCGCTTGCGATCGGCGCGGTTACCAACCCCATCGCCCAGCTGGCGCTCGAACAATTGGGCAAGCTCGAAGGGGCGGAGATGCATTCGACCGTGCTCCTCTCTCAGGTGGACATCAACGTCATTCGCAAGCTGGGCATCAACCTGACCAGCGAGCCTGTCTATCAGACCAAAAAGCTGTATCACGCAAAGTGATGCCGCTTTATCCCGCCGCGCGGGATACCGAAAGCCGATTTTCATGAAAACGGGTTATATAAAACTGAAAACAGCGAAAAAGCGGAACGGGTTTTTGCCGTATCCGCGCCTTGTCGCGCTCTCCTTTGTCGTGGTCATTCTCTTAGGCGCGCTGGTTTTGATGCTGCCGGCGGCCAAGCGGGCGGCGGGCGGGCTGACCTTTATCGACGCGCTGTTTACCGCGACCTCCGCGGTCTGCGTGACGGGGCTGTCCTCGGTCTCGGATATCGCGGTGACCTTTACGGTGTTTGGGCAGGTCGTCATTCTTGTCCTCATCCAGATCGGGGGCTTAGGGTTTATGACGCTGACCTCCTCGTTTTTTGTCCTCATCGGCAGACGGCTGTCTTTGAGGGAGCGAACCGAATACGCCTCCTTTTACGCGGAGGGGCACGCGGACGAGCTGAAACACGTCTTTCGTTATACGCTGATCTTTACGTTTGCCGCCGAGGCCCTTGGCGCTATCCTGCTTTCGGCGGGCTTTGCCGGGCGGTACCCGCCGGGGCAGTCGGTTTGGTTCGGCCTGTTTCACAGCGTTTCCGCGTTTTGCAACGCCGGCTTCGACATCATTCCCGAGGGGACGAGCATGGCGTCCTTCAATCAAAGCCCGCTCATCCTCTTGACCATGGCCTTTTTGGTCATCGCGGGCGGCATCGGCTTTATCGTCGTGGCCGATATTGTCCAAAAACGCTCGTTTAGAAAGCTGAGGACGGACAGCAAGATCGTGCTGCTGACCTCGGCCGCCCTCATCGTCTTGGGGACGGTGGTCTTTATGTTCAACGAATACACCAACGAAAACACCATCGGACAAATGGGGTTTTTCCCCTCGCTGTTAAACGCGTTTTTCCATTCGGTCTGTATGCGCACCGCCGGGTTTTCGACGGTGGCGTTAGAGAGTATGCGCCCGGTGGCGCGCAGCGTGTCCATCTTTTTGATGTTTGTCGGCGCGTCGCCGGGCTCAACCGGCGGCGGAATCAAAACCGCCACCTTTTTTGTCCTTCTCGTCTGGATGTTCAGCAGTCTCAGGCGCAAAAAATATACGTTGATCGACAAAAAACGCGTGGGCGGCAGGGTGTTGAGCCGGGCTGCGGCCATCCTCATTTTGGCGCTCTTGGTCATCATGATCTCGCAGGCCGTGCTGTTGGTTTTTGAGCCGCACAGCTACGAGGAGCTTTTATACGAGGTGGTCAGCGCCTACTCGACGGTGGGGTATTCGCTCTCGATCACGGACAAGCTGACGCTGGCCGGAAAGCTGGTCATCATTTTTGATATGTTTCTCGGCCGGGTCGGCATGTATACCATCCTCCTGGCCGGATCGGATCGAGAGGATACCGGAAAGATTCGCTATCAGGAACTGGATGTCATGATGTAAGGAAAGCAACGTGAAATTTTCCACGTTGCTATGTGCGCCACGGGAGGATATGTATAAACGATGAAAAAGAAAGCCGCGGATAAAAAAATGGAACAGTTTGCCGTCATCGGCTTGGGGCAATTCGGCCTCTCGCTTGCCGCCGCGCTGGCCGCGGGCGGGAAGGAGGTTTTGGCGATCGATACCGCCGAGGATAAGGTGAACGCGGCGGCCGGCATCGCGACGCACACGGTGACGGCCGACGCCAGCGATGTGTCGGTCTTAAAGACGCTGGATATTGCGGCGTTTGACGCGGTTATCGTCTGTGTGGGCGACCTGGAGGCGTCGGTGCTCATCACTTTAAGTTTAAAGGAGATGAACGTCCAAAGGGTGATCGTCAAGGCCGCGGACGAGCGCCACCGCAAGGTGCTCGAAAAGATCGGCGCGGATACCGTCGTGCAACCGGAGGCCGACATGGCGCGAAAAATGGCCAGCCTGCTCATCAACCGCCGCCTGCACGATCTGATGGAGCTCAACGACAGCTTTTCGATCTTAGAAATATCGGTACCGGCCTCCTGGGGCGGCAAAACGGTCATGGAGCTGAATATCCGGCAGCGCTTTGGCGTCAACATCATTTTGGTGCTGACGGGCGGCGGCAAGGACGCGGTTCTGCCGGGCGGCGCGACCGTCCTAAACGAAAACGACGATTTGGTCGTGGGCGGCAGCAACCGGGACATCGACAAGTTTGTCAAGGCGACGGCCCGCCTAAAGTAGCGGGGCGCGCCGCCCGGGCGTCACCAAATCCGTTCGCCGCGCATATGAAGGATATGTCCTTCAAGCGGCGCGGGGCCGTCCGGCAATTGACAAAAAGGCGGGTCCTCTCGAAAAGTCTGTTTTATGTACCCCGCAGACGCTTGAAAAAAACGGGCGGATGAGGTACAATACATGGGCGGGACAAAACCCTTGAGCCGCTACACCACGTATCGGATCGGCGGGCCGGCCGAGGTCTATGAGATTCGGGAGGCGGCACAGGCCGAAGCGCTGTTTACCGGCGGGGAGATCGTTTTGGGCGGCGGCAGCAACGTTTTGGCCGCCGACGCCGGGACCGATCGGCGCGTTTTGATCAATCGGCTGTCCGGCATCGTCATAAACGGGAACCGCGTGTACGCGGGGAGCGGGACGTTTCTCCCCAAATTGGCGGCCGTGTGCGCGGACGCCGGGTTTTCGGGGCTGGAATGGGCGGGCGGCATCCCCGGGACGGTCGGCGGCGCGGTCTGTATAAACGCGGGGGCGTTTGGCGGCGCGATAGCGGACGTCCTGTTGTACGCGGACGTTTTAGAGGACGGAAAGCAGCGGCGTTACGGGGCCGCGGACTGCCGCTTTTCTTACCGAAGGAGCCGCTTTACCGACCAAAATACCTATATTACCGGCGCCTGTTTTTTACTAAAGCACGGCGATCCCGACGCGATCGCGGCGCTTGGCCGCGCATATCAGGCAAGGCGGCGGCTGACGCAGCCCGTCGGCCGCAGCGCGGGCTCGGTGTTTAAGGCGGCGGATCGGCCGGCCGGCTGGTACATCGACCGCGCGGGGCTCAAGGGTCTTTCGGTCGGCGGCGCCGTCATATCCGACAAGCACGCCAATTTTATCCTCAATACGGGCGGGGCGGCGGCGGGCGACGTGCTTGCCCTCATGCGGCGGATCGAGGAAACCGTTTTTCAAAAATTTCATGTCATGTTGGAGAGAGAGATCCGATTGATCGGGGAGTTTTAATGGCTTTTTGGGGCGACTATCATACGCACACGGTGTACAGCCACGGCAAGGGCACGATCGAAGAAAACGTCATTCGCGCCGTCAGGCTTGGCTTTAAGGAAATCGCGATCACCGATCACGGCTTTAAGCATTTTACCTACAACGTTCGGCGTATGGACTGGCCCGTCATGCAAAAGGAGGTCGCGCTGATCCGGCAAAAGTACCCGATGATCCGCATCTATTTGGGGCTGGAGACCAATTTGACCTCGGTGACCGGCACGGCGGACATTGTGGACGAGGACGTCAAGGCGCTGGACCTCATCATCTGCGGCTATCACAAGTTCGTCCGGCCGGACAGGCTCTACGACGTCTGCACCTTTTTCCTGCCCAACCTGTTTGCCAAAAGCACGGACAAGCAAAAGCCCAAGCGCATCCGCAAAAATACCGACGCCTACATCCACCTCCTGGAGCGGTACGACATCGATATCATCTCGCATCCCAATTACGGGATCCAGTCCGACGTTTTCGAGGTCGCGCGGGCGTGCAAGCATTACGGAACCTTTATGGAGCTCAACGGAAAAAAGGTTTCGATGACCGACCGGGAGCTCGAAAGGCTGACGGCGGAGGGGACAAGCTTTATCGTCGATTCGGACGCGCATTCGGTGGAGCGCATCGGCGACTTTTCGGTGCCGCTCAAGGTGGTTGACCGCTTGGGCATCCCTTATGACCGGCTGGTAAACTGGGAAAAAATCCCGGATTTCCGCAGCCAAAAAAAGAAGCGGGACCATGCGGACGGGTAGCTGGACGGCGGCCGTCAAGGACGAAATCGCGGGGCAGGGCTTTTCCACCGATTGCTGTAAACGCGCGTTTTTGTCCGGGCTTTTACACGCGGCGGGTTCGCTGATCCTCTCTCACGACGGCCTGTCCGTCGAGCTGACGTTGGATCGGCGGACGGCGGCCAAAAAGGCGACCCGGCTCTTTTTGTCGGCGTACGGCGTCCGCGCCGAGGAAGAGGGGCGCAGCCTGCGCTTTCGCGACCCCGTTTTACCCGCTGTTTTGGCCGATCTGGGCGTCTTTTCGAAGGGTGAGGCGTCCGACGGGACGAAACCCGCGTACAGCCTCCTGCCCGGCATCCCGCCCGCTTTGGTTCGGTCGACGTGCTGCAAGGCCAATTACCTCAGGGGCGCGTTTATCGGCGCGGGCAGTCTGTCGGTCGGGGACGGGTACCGCCTGACCCTCGCGCTCGAATCCGCCGCGCTGGCCGAGGATATTGCGCGCCTCTTGTCCGACTATTCGATCGGCGCCGCGGTCACCGCGCGCAAGGGCAAGGCGGTCGTCACGCTAAACGATTTAGAGAGCATCAGCGATTGTCTGGCGTTGCTGGGCGCGGGCGAGACGGTGGCGGGGCTCCAGTCCGAATCGGTGCTGCGAAACGTTCGGCAAAACGCCAACCGCGCGCTCAACTGCGAGCTCGGCAATCTCACAAAGCTGGTGGAGGCAAGCCTCAAGCAGACCGAGGCGATCAAGCGGCTGAGGGCGGCGGACGGGCTGGACGCGCTCCCGCGCAAGCTCAAGGAGGCCGCCGAGGTTCGGCTAAGCTACCCCGAGGACAGTCTCGAAGCGCTGGCGGCGCGGCTTGGGATATCCAAGAGCGCCCTAAAGTACCGCCTGGCACAACTGATAAAACGGAGCGAAACGCTATGAAACCCTTTGTCCACCTGCACCTCCATACCGAGTACAGCCTGCTTGACGGCGCCACGCGCATCGACAAGCTGTTTCAGCGTTGCGAGGCGCTGGGGATGCCCGCCGTCGCCATCACCGATCACGGCAATATGTTTGGCGCGGTGGAATTTTTTAAGGCGGCGGTCAGGCACAGCGACCCCAAAGCCGAGCCCTTCGATTTTATCGAGGGCGGCGGCAAATTTAAGGTCAAGCCGCTCATCGGCTGCGAGGTCTACACCGCGCCCGATCGGCACAGCAGGGTCTCGGACGGGGGGCGTATGCCCAAAAATAACCATTTGGTTTTGCTGTGCAAAAACCGAATCGGCTATAAAAATTTGGTCAAGCTGGTTTCTCTAGGCTACACCGAGGGGATGTACTACAAGCCGCGTATCGATTTTTCGCTGCTGCGCGAGCACGCCGAGGGGCTGATCTGCCTGTCGGCGTGTCTGGCGGGCGAGCTGCCGCAGGCGCTTGTCAACCAAAACCGCGAGGAGGCGGAGGCGGTCGTCCGGCGCTTTAAAGCCCTGTTTGGCGACGACTATTATATAGAGCTTCAAAACCACGAGATCCTCGACCAAAAGGCGATCCTGCCCGCGCTCATCGAGATCGCCAACCGCGAAAAGGTCAAGCTGGTCGCGACCAACGACGTGCACTATCTCAACCAATCGGACAGCGCCATGCAAAAGGTGCTGCAATGTATCTCCTTTCGGACGACCATTCTGCCCGACGACAGCGGGGGCGACGTCTCCATGAAGGACGAGTCGGCGGGGGGCGACGGCGGCTATTTTCCGACCAAGGAGTTTTATCTAAAGAGCGGGGACGAGATGGACGCGCTGTTCGGCAACGTCTGCGGCTGTCAGGACAACACGCTGGAGATCGCCGAAAAGTGCGGCTGCGACTTTTTTTCGAAGGAAAAGCTGATGCCCGCCTTTCGGGTCAAGGAGGAGATGCCGGGCGTTCCCGACGAAAAAAAGCCCGAGGCCTTTTTGAAAAAGCTGGCCGAGCGCGGCCTGACCGAAAAATACGGCGGCGTCACGCCGGAGATCGCGGCGCGCGCCAAGTACGAGCTGGACATCATCATCGCCTTGGGGTTTGTCGACTACTTTTTGATCGTGTGGGAATTTATCAACTGGGCCGAAAATAACGGTGTGCCGGTCGGCCCCGGGCGGGGCAGCGGCGTGGGCAGCATCATCGCCTACGCCGTCGGCATTACCAAGGTGGACCCCCTAAAGTATCAGCTGTTTTTCGAGCGGTTTTTAAACGAGGAGCGCGTCTCCAACCCCGACTTCGACATCGATTTTTGCGTGGACGGCCGCGACCGCGTCATCCAGCACGTCATCGAGGAGTACGGCGCCGAAAACGTTTCCCAAATCGTCACCTTCGGCACCATGGCGGCAAAGGCCGCGGTCAAGGACGTGGGGCGCGTCTACAACGTCGCGTATTCGGAGGTGGACAAGGTCACCAAGCTCATGCCCAAGATGATGGGGCACAACCGCATCGGGCACCTTTTGGGGCTCACGCCGCCCAAGGGCGACGAGCGGCCGGTCATTCCCGAGCTTGTCGAGCTGTACAAAACCGACGAAAACGTCAAAAAGGTGCTGGACATGGCCATCGAGGTGGAGGGAATGCCCCGCCAGACCGGTATGCACGCGGCCGGGGTCATCATCTGCCGCGACCCGATTTCCGACCATATCCCCTTGGCGCGATCCTCCGAGGGGCTCATCACCACCCAGTTCAACATGATCGAGTGCGAGGAGCTGGGGCTGTTAAAAATGGACTTTTTGGGGCTTAGGACACTGACCGACATCGAAAAGGCCAAGGCTTTGGTCAAGGCGTCGCAGGGGCGCGACATCGATTTTTACGGCGCGGAGCTGGGCGGGTACGACGACCCCGGCGTCTTTAAGCTGATCGCCGAGGGGGATACGCACGCGGTGTTCCAGCTCGAATCCGAGGGCATGAAGCGCTTTATGCGCGACCTAAAGCCCAACTCGTTAGAAGAGATTCTCGCCGGGATCGCGCTCTATCGGCCGGGGCCGATGGACAAGATCCCCGAATACATCTACAACAAAAACAATCGGGATAAGATTCGGTACGAGCACCCGCTTTTAGAGCCCATTTTGGACGTCACCTTCGGCATCATGGTCTATCAGGAGCAGGTCATGAAGATCGTGCAGGAGCTGGCCGGGTATTCGCTGGGTCGCGCCGACATCGTGCGCCGTTTGATGAGCAAAAAAAAGCCGGAAGCCATGGCCAAGGAACGCGAGGTGTTTTTATACGGCGGCGAAAATAAGGACGGGACGCCCATTCCCGGCTGCATCAAAAACGGGGTTTCTAAGGAGGTCGCCGATAAGGTTTTTGACGACATGACCAAGTTTGCGAGCTACGCCTTCAACAAGTCGCACGCCGCGGCCTACGCCTTTTTGTCCTATCAGACCGCCTACCTAAAATGCTATTACCCGGTGGAGTTTATCACCGCCGTCCTCAACAACCGCATCACCTCCATCGAGGAGATCACCAATTACCTGACCTATCTCAAGGAGCGGAACATCAAGGTTTTGCCGCCCGGCATCAACCATTCGTACGCGCAATTTTCGGTGGAGGACGGCTGCGTGCGGATCGGCATGGCGGCGATCAAAAACGTCGGCCTTGCCGCCATCGAGGCCATTGTGGCGGAGCGGGCGGCAAAGGGCGCCTTTACCGATTTCGTTTCCTTTGTCAAGCGGATGGGCAACGCGTCCCTAAACAAAAAACAGCTCGAAAGCCTGATCTACGCGGGGACGTTCGACTGCTTCAACAAGACGCGCGCCCAGCTCATCGCCGTATACGAGCAGGTTTTCGACCGGGTCAATAAGGATCGCCAGGCCAAGGCGAAGGGGCAATTTTCCTTTTTTGACATGATGGACGATTCCTTCGACACCTTCAAATTTCCCGACGTGCCCGAGTTCGCGCATATCGAAAAGCTCAAAAAGGAGCGCGAGGTGGCCGGCGTTTACCTGACGGGGCACCCCTTGGATCAGTATATCGACCACCTCAAAAAATACGCCGTCAATACCGGAATGTTTGTCGAAAACGAGTCCGGCGTGACCGCGGTCAAGGACGACGAGAGCGTCACCGTCGCCGGGATTCTCACCGAGGCGCAAAAGCGCGTTTCCAAGCGGTCGGGGCACGAGTTTGGCATCGGCAAGCTGGAGGATCTGCACGGTTCGGTCGAGATCATGCTCAGCGGAGCGGCGCTGACCAAAAATAAAGAGCTCTTTTTGCCCGAGCGGCTGGTCGAGGTCACGGGCAGGATTCGCCTTAGGGACGAGGGGGCGACGCTCTCGGTCAATTCGATGCGCCCCTGGATAAACGCCGCCGCCAAGGCGCGCCGCAAGATCTGTATCTATACCTCCTTCGACCGTCTGTCCGACGACGACGGCAACCTGATCCAAGAAATTTTGCGGGCGTATCCGGGCGAGGACGAGGCCTTTATGAAAAATTTGGACAACAATAAGCTCTTTCCGCTGCATATCGGCACAAACATCAACGACGTCCTCATTAAAGAATTGAGCGGCGTGGTGGGTTATGACAACATTAAGGTCGTGTAGGCGCCGGAGTGGACAGATAGCGGCTTCCGGCGACGGATTTCGGGTCTGTTAAAAAAATCCCAAAAAGCGCACACTAACACTGGATTTTGTCCGATATATTTGTTATACTAGGTCTTGGTCGTGTGAGCACGACCTAGGCCGTGTTCACACGACCTACCGGATATGCTTTAGATAAGCGCGGAAACGGATGAGAAAGCTGTCGGAATTTATTCTACAATTGAGGTACATATGAAACGTATTGCTGTCATGACGAGCGGGGGAGACGCCCCGGGAATGAACGCCACCGTGCGCGCGGTCGTGCGGTCGGGGATCGACAAGGGGATGGAGGTCTTGGGCGTCATCAAGGGCTACGCGGGGCTTATCGAAAATAATTTTACCGAGCTTTCCCTGCGCAGCGTTTCCGATATCATTCACCGCGGCGGAACCATTTTACGGACGGCGCGCTGCCCCGAATTTAAGACCGAAAAGGGTCAAAAAACCGCCATTAAAAATCTGGCGGCGGCCGGGATAGAGGGCATCGTCGTCATCGGCGGCGACGGCTCCTTTATGGGCGCCAAGGTTCTCTCCGAGCGGGGGGTTCCCACCATCGGCATACCGGGAACCATCGACAACGACATCGCCTACACCGATTTTACGCTGGGCTTCGACACCGCCTGCAACACCATTTTGGACGCGATCAATAAGATTCGCGACACCATGAGCTCACACGAGCGCATCTCTATCGTCGAGGTTATGGGGCGCAATTGCGGCGATTTGGCGCTTTGGTCGGGCATCGGCGGGGGCGCCGAGATCATCATCGTGCCCGAGGCGCCGCTGTCCGACGCGCAGATCGTCAAAAAGCTGACGCAATTCAAAAAGAGCGGCAAGTACAGCGGCATCATCGTGATGGCCGAGGGCGCCGGCCACGCCGACGAGCTGATGGAACGCCTCACCAAGCGCACCGGCTTTCATATCCGCTCGACGGTGCTCGGGCACATCCAGCGCGGCGGCTCGCCCAGTATGCAGGATCGGTACTTGGGGACCTCGTTCGGCGCGTACGCGGTCGACCTCCTGTACCGGGGCATCGGCAATCGGATCATCGGCATCAAAAACAACAAAATCTTCGATACCGATATTACCGAAGGCCTAAAGCAGGTAAAAAAGTTCAACAAAAAGCTCTATAAGCTGGCCGAAACAGTCGCCAAATAAGCGCGAGCGTTACCGCTATCGATAAAATGACGCGTTGCTTTTTTAGGTCGTGTTTCCACGAGCTTATAATCGATAGGTTTTTGTTCTTTTAGCGTTGGTTTTCACGATTTTTCTTGTCCGTAGTTCCACTACGGCCTACGAAATATCGTTTCAACAGACACAAAAATCTCTAAAAACCTGCTCGATTATACTCGTGTATATACTACCTAATGTATTTTGACGATAAACAAAAAGCCGGTCGCGTATAAGACGAAAAAAAACGAAGGGCAGGACGGGTGCTTTTATGAAAACAGTGATGGTGATGTTCGATTCTCTAAACCGCAGGATGCTTTCATCCTATGGGTGTGTTTGGACACATACGCCAAATTTCGATCGGCTTGCCAAAAGGGCGGTCACCTTTGACAACTGTTATGCCGGCAGTCTGCCTTGCATACCCGCGCGCAGAGAGCTGCATACCGGCCGGTACAAAAAAATCCGATTCGGGATACGGCAGTCGAAAGCCGGATGACGACGCTTTTGGCAGAAAAGCTCAAAGAAAGTGACGCGCCGACCGAACAATATGAGCGCCGTGGCATAAATAAACCGTTAAATGGCAAGCAAACGCTCCCGAGGCAGAGGATAGGCCTGTTCTAAAACGCCTCACGACGGCTAAACGGTCTATAATCCGACTGGATGCTAAATCAATAATTTGCCCTAATATGCGCTATGGGATTGGGCGGAATGCGACCGCGACGGCGCTAGCCGCTTTGACTGTGACGGCTTTGCCGTTGAATGCCGTAAGAAGGAGTTGTAATAAATGGCTGACATGAAT
>JAIRRW010000013.1 GCA_031255775.1 Clostridiales bacterium | reverse complement strand
ATCGGCAAGTTTTTGTTCTTTTAGCGTCTGTTATCACGAATTTTCTTGCACGTAGCGCTGCTACGCCCTGCGAAAAATCGTTTCAACAGACACAAAAATCCCTAAAAACTTGCTCGATTACACTCGTGTCCACACTACCTAGGTCGTGTTTACAAGCGTGTATACACGACCTAGAGGGGGGCGTATGCGAAAAAGCAAGGGCGGGGCGGCTGTGCTGCTCTTTGTCAGCTTTGTTTTGTTCATCCTGGCCGTATCGGGCTGCGCGAGAGCCGTTTTGCGCGTCAGGGCGGACGAATACCGACAAAAATATCAAGGGGGCGCCCCGCTTCTGGTCGCGCTGGGCGATTCGATCACCAACGGGCACGGCCTCCCGTACGGGCTGGAGCTGGGGGCGGTCGCGGCGAGGGAATGCGGCTTTTCGTATTCCAACAACGCGCAGTCGGGCGCGGCGACCTATGACCTTTTGGACAGGCTTTGCGGCGGCCCCACCGCGCTGGACGCGGGCGACGCCGACGCGTACGTATCCGACCGCACGCCCAAGGACGTCGCGGCTGCCGATTATATCGTTCTCTCCGTCGGCGGCAACGATTTTTTGGCCGATAAGGCGCGGTTTTTAGAAACGCTGCTCAAAACGGCAGCCGGCAATACTTCGGTTTTGGAGGAGACGCTTGCCCGCGCGGCAAAGGGATTTTCGGACTGCCTAAAAAAAATTCGCGCCCTAAACGCGCGCGCGCCCGTCATCGTCCTGACCAATTACGCGCCCCAAACCGCGCACAAACGCGTCGTCGAGGGACTGCCGGACGGCGTCCCCAAGGCGGGCGCTATGCTGTTTGCGCTGATGGATCAGGCCATGAGCGGAACGCCCGACGGCAGGGTAGTCGGCTTCAATCGGCGCTGCCGGGATATTGCCGCCGACATACCGGCGGTCTATTTTGCCGATACAAAAGCGTTGATCGACGGCAGGCCGGAGCTGATGCAGGACGAGCCCTTTCCCGTGCACCCCAACGCCGACGGCCACGCGGCGATCGGCCGACTTGTCGCGGACGCGATAAAGGACGCGATAAAGTTGACCTTTTAGGGTTGACTTTTCGCCGTTTGGCGGGTATAATAGCCGTGTGGATAAGAGTACGCAGACAAGGGAGAAAAAACCGGACAGACGCATCCGCTACACCAAGATGGTTTTGCGCCAGAGCATTTTGGCGCTTTTGCGCTGTAAGCCGATCGGCAAGATCACCGTCAAGGAACTCTGCGAGCGGGCGGACGTCAACCGCGCGACCTTTTACGCGCACTATACCGACGCCTTTGACCTGCTAAATAAGATCGAGGACGAGCTGATCGAAACCATAAAAACCAACATCGGGACGGACAACGGCGCGGACATGACCGGGCGCGTACGGGATATTTGCGAGGAGATCAAGGAGAACGCCGACCTTTGCAACATTCTGTTCGGGGAGTTTGGCAACCGGGATTTTATCGTACGGATTTTGGAGATCATTCACGACCTCGTTTTGGACAGCTGGCGCGCCATGCCCTTTGGGATCGGGCAGGCGGACGCCGAGTTTGCCTACGCGTTTACCACCGAAGGGTCGGTGGGCATCATCCGGCTGTGGCAGCAAAACGGCTTTGATAAAAGCCCGGACGAAATTGCCGGGCTGATCATGGGTCTGACCTTTAAAGGGCTTGTGTTTTTTGTCGAAAAGCAGGCATAAAACCCCTACGCCGCCGCTTTTGATCAAATGACGCCGAGGCTTTCGTTTTGGCGAAAACGTCAGCGTATTCGGGCGATCCAAATATCGCTGCCGCCGAAATTGCCGCCCACGTCGCCGCCCTTTAAGCGGCTTTCGCAGATGAGATAGAGACCCTTTTCGCCGGGCAGGACGCGGACATTGTGTTCCGCGCCCGCGCCCGCCGCCGCGCTAAACGCGCCGCCCGCCCCGATCACGGCCGCCTTGCCGCCGCGGACGCCGCCAAACAGCGCGTAGCTGTCGGATAGGCGAATATCGGTGACGGCCGTCACGTCGTCAAACTCGGGCACCCGGCGTTTGACGGTAAAGTCGGCGGAAAAGGCGGTCATGCTTCGGCTGTTTTCGGCGGAAAAATAGGTGTAATACATCGAATCATAATAATACATTTGGCCGGCAAGCGGATCGGCGAGGCCGATATACTGCTCCGTTTCGGTGACAAAGGCGGCGTTCAGGCACTTGACGCCCGCGCCGTTTTCGCCGCCGTCCTTCCCCCTAAATACGACCGCCATCGCCCAGCCGCCCGCCGTCGGCATGACGCCCGCCGCCTGATATTCGGGCGTCTTTCTGTCGTCGATAAAGGTCAGCTTGGGCTCTAGGGCCGTTTTGTTGCCGACCGCCGCGCCCGCGTAGCAGGCGATGTCCGAATTGGCGTTAAAAAACAGCGTAAAGGCGTCGCCGATAAAAAAACAGTCCACATAGGTCAGAGAAAAAGCGGAGCGAATCTCGCGCTCGTAGGAGACCGTCAGATCCCGCGCGTACCGCGTGACCCTAAGCTGGGGGCGGGCAAGCGGATTCGCCCGGTGCTCGACAACGGCCGCGTAATAGCCGTCCAAGAGCTTAAGATCGACGATGCGGTCTTGGGTCGCCGCCAGCCCCGCCGGGGCGCTATGCAGGACGCCGCCCGCATAATCAACCAAGACAAGCCGGGGCTTTTGGCCGTTTAGCGCCAGCAAAAAGCCGCCCTCCGCCGGGATCGCCCGAAAGAGCGGCGCGTTGTCCTCGCCAAAAAAATAAAAGGCCTCGGTTCGGCCATAGGCGGTGAGGACGGCCATAAACGCCTGCGAACCGTTTTCCATATCGAAGTCGGCCGAGGTCGTGTTGCCGAAAATATAGAGCGTATCGCCGAGACAGTACGCGTCGCACAGCGTCTCGTCGCCGCTGCCGCCCAGATTGGTCTCCAGCTCAAGCTTGGGCGAAAGAGAGATCCGCGCGTCCCGGTTTTTGTGATAGACCGCCTCGGCGCCCGTCGGCGGCGTTTCGGCGCCGGGCGGGGCGGAAAAGGCGCCGGACAGCGCGCGCTCGATCAAGATGCCCGCCGTCAATAGGATCAGGGCGGCGGACAGCGCCGCGATGACGGTCACCTGTGACTTGGTAAATTTTTTCATGGTCGTTTCCCCCACGGTTTAACGATATAGTAATACGGTTTTATTGTATCAAAGGCCGGGCGTGTCGGGCGGCGGTTCGCAAAATAAGACAAAATACGCCCAAAACCGCGCGGAATCGAAGCGCGGAGGCATATCGCGCGGGGGGCGGGCATAGACTATAACGAAACTTTTCACGCTGTTTTGCGCGTCAAAGGAGAATGTATACAAAAATGAAGCAAAAAATCGGTAAGCGGACGGCGGCGTTTTTATGCCTGATTTTGGCCGTGTCGGCATTCGCGGGCTGCGGCGGCGGCGAATTTGACAAAATGGCCGAGGGGCTCTCGACCTACAAGATCGAGGCCGCGCTCGACAGGGACAATATGCGGGTGACCGCAAAAATGGACGTCAAATACGTCAACGGCGGGCAGTCCATTCTAAACGGCGTCAGCTTTCATCTCTACCCAAACGCCTACCGGGAGGGGGCGCGTTTTTCGCCGGTCAACGCCGAGGATTGGGACGACGCGTACCCCAACGGCGTCTCTTACGGCGGCATATCGGTGTCAAATCTGACCGTAAACGGCATGGCGGCCGAGGTCAACGTCACGGGCGAGGACGAAAATATCCTGTCCGTCGCGCTCACTAAGCCCCTGTATCCCACCGATTCGGTCAATATCGGGATGGAATTTACCGTCACGCTGCCCAATATGCGGCATCGGCTGGGGCATTATGAGGGCGCCGTCAACCTGGGCAATTGGTACCCCATCGCCTGCGTTTCGGGCGAAAACGGCTTTTATACCGATCCCTACTATGACCGCGGCGATCCGTTTTTCTCCGAGGTTGCCAATTATGACGTGACGCTCACCGTCCCCAAGGATATGACGGCGGCGCTTTCCGGCGTGACGACAAGAAGCGAGACGGGCGGCACGGCGGTGTATCATTCGACCGAAAGGGCGATCCGCGATTTTGCGGCGATAGCGGGCGCGTTTAAGACGCTGGCCACGCAGGCCGCGGGCATCGACGTCGAATATTATTATCAAAAGGACGCGGCGCCCGAGGTGTCGCTGATGGCGGCCGTAGACGCGGTCAAGACCTTTAGCGACCTGTTCGGCGCCTATCCGTACAAGTCGTACAAGGCGGCCGAGACCCACTTTTTGCAGGGCGGCATGGAATATCCCACGCTGGTGTTTATCTCAGACGTGTTGGACCGCGAAACCTTTACCGAGGCGATCGTGCACGAGACCGCCCATCAGTGGTGGTACGGCGTGGTGGGCAACAACCAGATCGATCACGCCTGGATGGACGAGGGGCTGGCCGAATATTCGACGACCATGTTTTACGAGCGTAACCCCGACTACAACGTGGACGCGCAAAAACGGATCGCGACGACGCTGGCCTCCTACGTCGTGTATTACGAAAAGACGGCCAACCGGGGCAGGGACAGCTCGATGACCCGGCGCGTCAACGAATATTACAACCAGTTTGAATACGCGCTTTTGACCTATAAAAAGGGCGAGCTGATGTTCGAATCGATCCGCATGAATATCGGCAGCGAAAATTTCTTGAACGGCCTCAAAGCCTATTATAAGGATATGTCCTATAAGATCGCCGCGCCGGACGACCTGATCGGCAGGATGGAGACGGCCTCGAAAAAGACCGTCAAGCCGCTGTTTGACAGCTGGCTGGACGGCAACGTGCAGCTGTTTGGCGGCGTGATATAGGCGGCGGGGCGGATCGACCGATTGGGCGCGCGGGGCGCATGAGCTTGAAAACACGGAGGAGCCGGACGGAGCTATGTTTGTGACAGTAAAGGGAAAATCGATTTTGATCGGGGCGGTCACGCTGGTCGTCGTCGTGGCGCTCTGCGTCACCATGACCGTGGCGGCGTCCCCCTCCGCGCAGGTGCCGAAAATCGGCAAAACGGTGGTGATAGACGCGGGGCACGGCGGGATGGACGGCGGCGTCGTCGGCAGGAGCGGCGGCGTGAAGGAAGCGGACATCAACCTGGCGATCGCCAAAAAGCTGGAAACGCTTTTGATCGAAAACGGATACGACGCGGTGATGACGCGCGGCACGACCGACGACCTCGCCAAGAGCGGGGAGAAAAACAAGAAGCTGTCCGACATGAAGGCGCGCCGCGACATCATCGACGCGGCAAAGCCCGACCTTGTGGTCAGTATTCACCAAAACGCCTATCCGCTCAAAAAGGTAAACGGGCCGCAGGTCTTTTATTACGCGGGCAGCGAGCGGGCGGAGGCGTACGCCAAAACCATGCAAGGCGTCCTGAATGCCCATTTACAAAACGACCGCGTCCACAAGAGCGGCGACTATTATATCCTCAACTGCACCGAATATCCGTCCATTCTCATCGAGTGCGGCTTTTTGTCCAATCCCGAGGAGGAACGGCTGCTGGCGAGCGCCCCCTATCAGGAAAAGGTCGCCTATACCGTCTACAGCGGGATTCAGGCGCTGTTTGGGATCGGGGATTCGGCGCAGACGGTCTATCCGCTGTCATGAGCCGTCATGAGAACAAAATTTCATCGCCGTAAACTTGCTAAATCGGGCAAAATACGCTATACTAAAGCCGTGAAACGCGTCAAAAACGTCTTTCACGGCTTTATTCCGTTTATATTTTTGAGCGATGGAGAGGCGTATGAGATTGTTGACGGCGGGAGAATCCCACGGGCCGGCGCTGACCGGCATCATCGAGGGACTGCCCGCAGGCCTTAGGATCGACGCGGGGCGGATAGACGCGGCGTTAAAACGGCGGCAGGCGGGCTTTGGCCGCGGCGGCCGTATGCGGATCGAGTCGGATACCGTCCGGTTTACGGCGGGTCTGCGGGACGGCGTGACATTGGGCTCACCCCTTTGCTTTTATATCGACAATAAGGATCACGCCGCCTGGGCGTCGGTGATGGGGCCGACCGAGGCCGATACCGGACAGCGGCGTCTGACGGCGGTTCGGCCGGGGCACGCCGACTTTGCGGGCAGCGTCAAGTACGGGTTTTCCGACGCGCGTAACGTCCTAGAGCGCGCCTCCGCGCGGGAGACCGCAGTACGCGTCGCGGCGGGCGCCGTGGCCGCCGCGCTCTTAGCGGAGCTGTCGGTGGAGGTGGGCGCGCATATCGTCAATACGGGGGGCGTTGCCGCGTCGGACAAGCGGTACTCGGCGGCCGAGCTCAACCAAAACGACACAAAATTCGACGTGGGCGCGATGACCGAGACGGACGCCGCCGCCTTTAAGGCCGTGATACAACGGGCGATGGACGAGAAGGACACCGTGGGCGGGATCGCCGAGGTGGTCGTCAGCGGCTTGCCCGCCGGAATCGGCTCGTACGTGCACTATGACCGCAAGCTCTCGACCGCGCTGTTTGCGGCGTTAGGGAGCGTCCAGTCGGTCAAATGCGTGGAGATCGGCCTCGGAAAGGCCTATGCGCCGCTGTTTGGCAGCGAGGCGCACGACGAGCTGTTTATCGAGGGCGGCAGGCCTGTCCGCCGCACCAACCGCGCGGGCGGGGTGGAGGGCGGCGTGTCCAACGGCGCGGATATTGTTTTGCGTGCCACGCTCAAACCCATTCCCACCGTCATGAAGGGGCTAAAAACCGTGGATATAAACACGAAACAGCCCTGCCTGTCCGCGCCCGAACGCAGCGACTGCTGCGCCCTGTTCGCGGCGGCCGAGGTCTTAAAGAGCGTGACCGCCTTTGCCGTCGCGCACGAGGCGCTGCTGGTCACGGGCGGCGATACGATGGACACGGTTCGGCAGCGGTTTTTTTCGCTTCCCGGGTTTTCGGTATAGGGGGGCGGCGGGTATGAATGAGACGCAAAAGAGCCGGATCCTGATCGGGGACGACCTAAGCGCGGACATCGCGGCGGCCTGCGGCGGCGGCAATGTTTTTATTCTGTTCGACCGCCGCGTCCACGGGCTTTTCGGCGGCCGTTTTTGCGCGGAAGAGGGACGGATGTTTTTAATGGAGCCGGGCGAGGACGCCAAGTCGCCGGCCGTCGCCGGGGAGATCGTGGCGGCGATGTTACAAGGCGGCTGCAACCGCAAAACCACGCTGATCGCCGTCGGGGGAGGCGTGGCGGGGGATCTCGGCGGCTTTGTCGCTTCGGTTTTTATGCGCGGCATCGACTGGATCAACGTCCCGACCACCCTCCTGTCCCAGGTGGACAGCAGCGTGGGCGGCAAAACGGCGGTCAACGTCGGCGGCGTCAAAAACAGCATGGGGCGGTTCCACCTCCCCAAAACCGTCTATATCTCGGCGCATTTTTTGCCGGCTCTGCCGCCCCGCGAATGGGTGTGCGGCTTGGGCGAGATCGTCAAGACCGCCTATCTCGACGCGGCCGTTTACGCCCTATACAAGACCTCCTTTTCCGATTTGTGCGCGCGCGATTGCCGCGCGGTCTCCGCCTTTGTCCGCGCCTGCGTCGCGTTTAAGGAGGCGGTGACCGCCCGGGATTTTTTGGAGACAACGGGCAAAAGAAAGATCCTAAACGCCGGGCATACGCTGGGTCACGCGCTAGAGGCCGCCGACGGCCACGCCCGTTCCCACGGGGAGTACGTGCTGATCGGCCTGTACGCCGAAGCCCTTTTGTTTCGGGACGACGTGTCAAGCGAGGTCGTTTCCGAGCTAAAAACGGTCGTCAAGGCGCTGGTCAAGGACGGCTGTCCGTCCGCCTCGGCCGGACAGCTCGGCGCACTCTGCGCGATGGATAAAAAAAACGAGGGGCGCGTCTCGTTTATGGTGATCGCCGCGCCGGGCGATATACGGGAGCTTTGCCTAAGTCCGGCGGAGACGGCGGATCGGCTGCGGGCGCTGGCCGCGGCGGACGGTTTTTTCGATCCGATCGGCGCGTAATTTCCAACGCCGTTTCGCGCGCCCAAGGAGGAGGGTTTTAAACATGGAAATCAAGACGATAAAAAAGTTTCACAGGACCCTAAAGCCCGCGCCCGACAAGAGCATTACGCATCGGGCGCTGATGTTCAACGCGCTGGCGGGCGGTGAGTCGCGGATCCAAAACGCGCTATTGGGGCTTGACTGCGTCTCCACCATCGAATGTGTAAAAAAGCTGGGCGCGGCCGTTTCGGTGGAGGGGGATACGGTGCGCGTGCGCGGCGCGGCGGCGTTTAAGGACGCCGCGCTCGATGTCGGAAACTCGGGCACGACGATGCGCTTGTTTGCGGGTATTTTGAGCGGCGCGGCCGGAAAATATGTGCTGGACGGCGATGCCTCCATTCGCCGCCGCCCGATGAAGCGCGTCATCCTGCCGCTGGCCGAAATGGGCGCCGACATCCGCGCCGAGGACGGCCGCGCCCCCTTAACGGTTTGGGGCAAAAAATTGACGGGGATAAGGTACGAGATGCCGGTCGCCTCCGCGCAGGTCAAAAGCGCGATACTCCTGGCGGGGCTCTGCGCCGAGGGGACGACCACGGTATACGAGCCGACGCCCACGCGCGACCATACCGAGATCATGCTAAAGGGCATGGGCGCCGACATCGCCGTTTCCGCCGACGGCCGCACGATCGACATTCGCGCGGGGCGCTTAAAAAACATCGACGTCGAGGTGCCCGGCGACATTTCATCGGCGGCCTTTCCGCTCATTCTGGCCGCCATCGTCAAGGGCGCGGAGCTGAATCTAAAGGGCGTGGGGGTCAACCCGACGCGCACCGGCATTTTAGACGTTTTAAAGGGCTGCGGGGCGCAAATGGAGCTCTATAATGTGCGCCGGGGCGTCGAAAAGACAGCCGATATCCGCATCGCTTACGCCCCCTTAAAGCCCTTTTCGATCGCGGGCGACTTGGTGCCGCGCCTCATCGACGAGATTCCGGCGCTGGCGGTTTTGGCCTGCTTTATCGAGGGGACGTCGACCATCGCGGGCGCGGCGGAGCTCAAGGTAAAGGAGAGCAACCGCATCGAAGCGCTGGTGCGCGTCCTCTCCGCTATGGGCGCCGATATTTCGGATACCGATGACGGCATGATCATACGGGGCACGGGGAGCCTGCGCGGCGGCGTGGTCATCGATCCGCTGGGCGACCACCGGATCGCCATGGCCGCGGCGATCGCGGGCGCGGGCGCAAAGCGGGGCGTGACCGTTTTAAACGCGTCCGCGGCGGAGGTCAGTTATCCGGGTTTTTATCAAAGCGTGCTGGGCGACGCCTGCTCGGGCGATTAGGACGGGCGCGGCATGAAGCATTTTGCGCTGATCGGACAGGATATCGGGTACTCGCTCTCGCCGGAAATTCATCGGGCGGCCTTTGCCTTTCTTGGCGCGGAGGCGGCCTATACGCTCATTTCCTTTGCGCCGGACGAATGGGCGGACAACCTGCCCCGCCTAAAAGAATTGGACGGCTTCAACGTCACCAAGCCGCACAAAACGGGCGTTTTGCGCTACCTTTCGCCGCCGTCCGCGCTGCCCGCGGTCAATACCGTATTGGTCAGCGCGGGGCGCTTTAGCGGCTTTTCGACCGACGGCGCGGGACTGCTTCGGGCGTTGGACGCCGCCGAATTTGCCTATCGGGACAGGTCCGTTTTGATTCTGGGCGCGGGCGGCGCGGCGGTGAGCGCGGCCGCCGCTTTGACCGGGGCGGGCGCAAGGGCCTATCTCCTCAACCGCACGTATCAAAGGGCGGCCGAGGCGGCGGCGCTCTCCGGCGCGGCGGCGTTAAGGGATGTTGACGCGCTTAGTGCCCCGGGCCTTGCGCCCTACGGCCTTATCAACTGCACGACGCTGGGTCTCGCCCCCGGCGAAAACCCGCTGCCGACCGGTTTGGATACGCGGGGCGCGGCCTGGGCGTACGACATGATCTATCGGCCGCCGATCACGCCCTTTTTGCGCGAAATGACGGCAAGCGGCATCAGGGTGTCAAACGGCCTTTCGATGCTGATTCATCAAGCGATCCTGGCCGACGAGATTTTTCTCGGCATCGTCCTGACGGAGCGCGAACGGCAGGGGCTGTACCGCCATATTATCCAAACACTCGAAAAGGAGAAAGCCGTATGAAATTATTGGTCATTCACGGACCCAACCTCAATCTCTTGGGACGGCGCGAGCCGGAGGTCTACGGCAGGCTGACGCTGGCCGAGCTCAACACAAGCCTGCAAAAGCACGCCGCCGACAGAGGGGTGGAGGCCGCCTTTTTTCAGGCCAACGCCGAGGGCGCGATCATCGACGCCCTACAGGGCAGCGACGCCGACGGCATCGTCCTAAACGCCGCCGCCTATACGCACTATTCCCACGCGATTGCCGACGCGGTCAAGGCGATCGGCGTGCCGGTCGTCGAGGTGCATCTCTCCAACGTCTTTGCCCGGGAGGAGTTTCGGCGCCATTCGGTCATCGCCGCCGCCTGCAAGGGCAGTATCTGCGGCTTTTCGGCGCTCAGTTACCGCTTGGCTATGGATGCGCTGATCGAGCTTTTGTCCAATAAATGAAAAGAAAAAAGAACATCATTCTCATCGGCATGATGGGCAGCTTGAAATCGACGGTCGGCCGCCTCCTTTCCGAAAGGCTCGGCCGGGTCTTTGTCGATGCCGACGACCTGTACGAACAGACCTACGGCGTGTCGGTCACCGAGACCTTCGCGATCGGCGGCGAGGCGCTGTTCCGTACCCGCGAGGCCGCGATTTTGCGGACGCTGACAAAAAAAACCGACGCCGTGCTCGCGCTGGGCGGCGGCGCCGTCCTCCACCGGGCGGAGATGGAGGCGCTCAAAACGACGGGCGTCACCGTCTTTTTGTACGCCGCGCCCGAGGCGATCGCCCGACGGCTTAAAGGGGATAGGACAAGGCCGCTTTTGGCACAGGGCGATCCGACGGAAAAGCTCAAGGAATTGTACGACGCGCGGCTTAGCCTCTACGAGCGCTTTGCCGATATTCGGATCGACAATTCGGATTTGGACGGAACGGAGACAGCTACGGCGGCCTTATGCGCAATCGACCGTTTTGACCAAAAAAAGTGACTTTTTTCGGCTTTCGGCCGCAAAGATTTGTCAAAAAGGTTTGTCAAAGACGGCCTTTTTCTGTATAATGCTTCTTAGGTCGTATTGACACGACCTAGACCGGACGGGAAAAGATTTTAGCGGGAGGACGGCATGGATTACAGCCATTTAAAAAGCGGTACCGACGTCAGGGGGACGGCGTTGGACGTCTTGGGGCAGGCGGTCACGTTAGACCCGGCGGCCGCGGCCGCGATCGCCCGCGCGTTCTTTTATTATATGTCCAACAAAAAGCGTGTCAAGACCGTGGCCGTGGGGCACGACCCCCGGCTGTCCTCGCTGCCCTTAAAGGAGGCGGTGGCCGCCGCTCTGGTCAAAAGCGGCGCGTGCGTGCTGGACATGGGGCTTTGCTCCACGCCCGCCGCGTTTATGATGACCAAGTTTCCCGAGACGGGCGCGGATCTCGCCGTCATGATCACGGCCAGCCATCACCCCAAGGACAAAAACGGCCTCAAGTTTTTTGATAAAAACGGCGGCCTATCCGCCCAAGACATCGAGCATATCCTGACGCTGGCGTCCTTCGACGCCGGAAAGGACGAGGGCGGCGGCGTCGTCAAGACCGGGGCGTTTTTTCCGCTCTATACCGCGCATTTGCGGGGGATGATCCAAGCCGCTCTGGGCGGGGATATGCCCCTGTCCGGCTTAAAGCTCGCGGTGGACGCGGGCAACGGGGCGGGCGGATTTTATGCCCGTGAGGTGCTTGCCCCCTTGGGCGCGGACGTCTCCGGCAGTATCTATTTAGAGCCGGACGGCAATTTCCCCAACCACGCCCCCAACCCCGAAAACAAGGACGCCATGCGCGCGATTTCGGACTGCGTTTTAAAAAATAAGGCCGATCTCGGCATCATTTTCGACACCGACGTGGATCGGGCGGCGGTCGTCGGCGCGACGGGCAGGGAGGTCAACCGCGACGCGCTGATCGCGCTGACCGCTAAAATCGTCCTAAGGGACAGCCCCGGCGCGACCGTTGTCACCGACAGCGTCACCTCCCTAGAGCTGGCCGACTTTATCAAGGGCGCGGGCGGCGTCCATTACCGCTATAAGCGCGGGTACAAAAATGTCATCGACGAGGCGATTCGGCTAAACGAGGCCGGGACGGACGCCCCGCTCGCCATCGAGACCTCCGGCCACGCGGCGCTAAGAGAAAACTATTTTTTGGACGACGGCGCCTATCTTGTCACGCGTATCCTCATCGAGGTTGCGCGGCTAAAGGCGCAGGGCAGTGACATTCTTTCGCTCATTCGGGAGCTAAAAGAGCCCGCCGAGGCGGCCGAGATTCGCCTGACGATCACGGCGGAGGATTGGAAGAGCCTCGGCGCCGCCGCGGTGGCGGGCTTGACAAAGCGCAAGATCAAGGGGATTCGGCTTGCCGCCGACAGCCGCGAGGGCGTCCGGCTCTTGATTCCGGCGTTGGCGGGCTTTATCATGCTTCGCCAGAGCGTGCACGACCCCGTGCTGGTCATCAACGCGCAATGCGCCAAGGCCGGGGGCGTCAAGCGGGCGGCCGCGCTTCTGTCCCGATATTTGCGCGCCTTTAGCGGCATCGACCTCACCCCCTTGTCCGACTTTATTTCATAAATAAACGCAATCGCGTAAGGAGAGAGAATTAAAACATGGAAAACCTGCAAAGAATGACGGTCAACACCATCCGCGTCCTGTCCGCCGAGGCCATCGACAAGGCCAACAGCGGCCACCCCGGATTGCCCTTGGGCTGCGCGGGCATCGGCTATTCGCTGTTTGCCGAGCACATGACGCACAACCCGAAAAACGCCGATTTTTATAACCGCGACCGCTTTGTCCTAAGCGCCGGGCACGGCTCGATGCTGCTGTATTCGCTCCTGCATATCTTCGGGTACGGCATGACGATGGAGGACCTAAAAAACTTCCGTCAGCTGGGCAGTCCGGCGGCCGGCCACCCCGAATACGGCCACGCGAAGGGGATCGAGACCTCCACCGGGCCGCTGGGGCAGGGGATCGCCAACGCCGTGGGCATGGCGGTTGCCGAGACCATGATGGCCGCGCGTTTCAATCGGGAGGGCTTTCCCTTGGTCGACCATTATACCTATGTGCTGTGCGGGGACGGCTGCATGATGGAGGGCATCGAATATGAGGCGGCCTCGCTGGCCGGCCACTGGAAATTGGGCAAGCTCATCGCCGTTTACGACCGCAACAAGATCACCATCGAGGGCAGCACGGACATGGCCTTTACCGAGGACGTGGGAAAACGCCACGAGGCGCAGGGCTGGCAGGTCATCAAGGTGGACAGCGGCGAGGACCTCTCCGCTTTGAGCCGGGCGGTCAAGCGCGCGAAAAAGGAGACACAAAAGCCGTCCTTAATCATCGTATCCACCCGGATCGGCGAGGGCAGTCCCAAGGCGGGCTCGGCCGAGACGCACGGCGCGCCCCTGGGCGCCGAGGCCGTCGCGCAGATGAAGCGGGACATGGGCTGGAAATTGCCGCCCTTTACCGTGCCCGACGAGGTCACGGCGCACGTCCAACGCCTGCAAAAAAAGTTTTCGGGCTACGAGCGGAAGTGGAAACGTTTGGTCAAGTCGTATAAGGCCGAATACCCCGCCGAATACGAGACCTTTATCCGGTACACCAAGGGCGATTACGCCGCGCTCACGAACGAGCAGAGCCTGTGGGAAAAGGGCGCAAAGCCCGACGCCACCCGCAATTCGAGCGGCGTGATTCTCAACAAGCTGGCAAAGCTGGCGCCCAACATGGTGGGCGGCGCGGCCGACCTTGCGCCCTCGACCAAGACGTATCTAAAGGATATGGGCGACTATTCGGCCGACGACCGGCTGGGGCGCAACCTGCATTTCGGTATCCGCGAGCACGCGATGGCCGCGATCACCAACGGGATTCGGCTGCACGGCGGACTGATTTCGTACTGCGCGACCTTTTTCGTCTTTAGCGACTACATGAAAAACAGCATCCGCATGAGCGCCCTCATGGGCTTGCCGGTCGTCTATGTCCTGACGCACGACAGCATCGGCGTGGGCGAGGACGGCCCCACGCATCAGCCCGTCGAGCAGCTGTCCGCGCTTCGGACGATCCCCGGGATCAAGGTGTTTCGTCCGGCGGATCTGCGGGAGACGGCGGCGGCCTATATCAGCGCGCTGACCGGTCGGCAGCCGACGGCGGTCGTCTGTTCGCGCCAAAATTTGGTACAACTCAACAACAGCGGAGCCGAGGCGCTAAAGGGCGGTTATATCGCCTACGGCGGCGACGAAAAGCCGGAGGTCATTCTCATGGCCACGGGCAGCGAGGTGGGACTGGCGCTCGAATCCGCCAAAGCGCTCGAAAAGGACGGGACGGCCGTCCGCGTGGTGTCCATGCCCTGCCTGGAATTGTTTGACCGCCAGCCCAAGGCCTACCGCGATAAGATCCTGCCGCCGTCGGTCACCAAGCGCGTCGCGATCGAGGCGGGCAGCCGCGGGCTGTGGTATAAGTACACCGGACTAAAGGGCGCGGTCATCGGCATCGATTCGTTCGGGACCTCCGGCCCCGCCGACAAATTGATGGTCGAGTTCGGCTTTACCCCGGACAACGTCGTCAAAACCGTCAAAGAGCTGGCCTAGGATTGGAAAAAAGGGGACATATGTCATCCAAGTTTTTCGCGTTTTTATCCCGCATGAAGTTTATCAATCGGTGGAGCCTGATGCGCAACACCACCTTGGAGAACACCGCCGAGCACAGCCTGTACGTCTCCATGATCGCGCATTGCCTGGCCGTCGTCCACAATCGGCTGACGGGCGCGGCGTTGGATCCCTGCCGCGTCGGAATGATCGGCGCCTACCACGATACCGGCGAGGTCATCACCGGCGACATTCCCACGCCCATCAAATACTTCAGCAGCGAAATGCGCGACGCCTACAAAAAGATCGAAAAAACCGCGGGCGTCAAAATATTCGACACCCTGCCGCCGGAGCTGCAGGAGGCCTTCGACCCGCTGCTGCATCCAGACAAGGAGGAAGCAAAAATCGTCAAGTACGCCGACAAGCTGACGGCGTATATCAAGTGCATCGAGGAGAGCGGGCAGGGCAACAACGAGTTTGCCCGGGCATATAAAACCATCGAGCGCGAGCTAAAGGATTATCGGTCGCCCGCCGTCGATTATTTTATGGACACCTTTATCGCGGCCTACCGTCTGACGCTGGACGAGCTGTCCGAATAGAGCGGAAGAAAAAAAGTCTGCCGATTATTATCTCGTGGAAACACGACTTAATTTCTGTCGAAGTTTTGTTCGCGGTCCTGTCCCACGCCGATCATGCGGATGGGGCAGCCGGTTTCGCTTTCGATCAGTTCGATATAACGCTTACAGGCTTTGGGGAGGGCGTCAAAGGTTCTTACGCCGGTAATGTCCTCGCCAAAGCCCGCCATCTCGACGTAGACCGGTTCGCAACCCTCCAAATCGCGGATGTCGGTCGGAAAGTCGTACAGGGTCTCCCCGTCCTTTTTATAGGCAATACAGACCTTTAGCGTATCGATGCCCGACAGCGTGTCCAGCTTGCTCAGGGCAAAGCCGGTCAGGCCGTTGACGCGCACCGCGCAGCGGAGGATGACAAGGTCCAGCCAGCCGCAACGGCGGGGACGGCCGGTGGTCGTGCCGTACTCGGCGCCCACGCGGCGCAGCCGTTCGCCGATCTCGTCCAAGAGCTCGGTGGGGAAGGGTCCCTTGCCCACGCGGGTGGTATAAGCCTTGGCGACGCCGATACAGTCGTCGATCAGCGTCGGACCGATTCCGGCGCCCACGCAAAAGCCGCCGGTCACCGGGTGCGAGCTGGTCACATAGGGGTATGTCCCCATATCCAGGTCCAAGAGCATACCCTGCGCGCCCTCAAACAGGACGTTTTGGTTCGCTTTGATCGCGTTGTAAACCAAGACCGAGGTATCCGTCACATAGGGCTTCAGCCTTTTCGCGTAGCCGCAGTATTCGTCATATATTTTTTCAAAGTCGAGCGCCTTGCCGCCGTAGACCAGCGTGATGAGCTTGTTTTTGACCGCGAGGTTGACTTTCAGCTTTTCGGCAAAGACCGCCGGATCGATGAGGTCGCACACGCGGATGCCGACGCGTTCGGCCTTATCCATATAGCAGGGGCCGATCCCGTTTTTGGTGGTGCCGAGGTCCGCGCCGCCGCGCGCCGCTTCGGCCAAAATATCGAGCTCGATATGATAGGGCAGGATGACGTGCGCCCGCGCGTCGAGCTTTAGGTTTTTTAACGAATAGCCCTTGCTTGCCAGCTCGTCCATTTCCCTCAAAAGGATGCCGGGCGTGACCACCGTTCCGTTTCCGATGACGTTGACCGTGGCGGGATTCAGGATTCCGCTGGGGATGAGATGCAGCTTGTGCGTCACGCCGTCCGCCACGACCGTGTGCCCGGCGTTGCAGCCGCCCTGCGCCCGAACCACCATGTCGGCCTTGGCCGCCAAAATGTCGATCGTTTTCCCCTTTCCCTCATCGCCCCACTGAGCGCCCACTAAAGCTGTTGCCGGCATATGTCCCTCCAAAAAAATAAAACCCGTATTGCCAATAAACGGCAGACCTGTTCTGGGTCGTGTTCACGAGATTATAATCGATAGGTTTAAGTCGTGTTTCCACGAGATAATAATCTATAAAAACCTCCTCGATTACACGCGTGTCAACACGACCAAAACCCCTCGCGACGCCTAAAGAACAGGTCTAGTATAGTAAATTTTTGCGATTAAGTCAAAGAAAACCTCCCCGCCTAAAAAATCTCCCTAAAAAATCTCCCACAAAAATCCCACAAAAATCCCACAAAAAAAATCGGCGCGAAAATGAATTGACAAGCCGCCCGCTTAACGCTATAATAAGGCGTATTCTGCAAGAGGCTTATCGTCTCGTGTCCCGCCCAAAACCAAAAAGCGCCGCGCGGAGGTGGCGGAATGGCAGACGCGCTAGTCTCAGGAGCTAGTGGGCAACCGTAGGGGTTCAAGTCCCCTCCTCCGCACCAAG
>JAIRRW010000101.1 GCA_031255775.1 Clostridiales bacterium | reverse complement strand
TCACGTCGTCAAAAACCTTGGTGACGCTCCTGATCTCGATCAAAGTATCCTGTTTGGCCGGTTTCCCCGGCGCCGTGCTGTTTGCGGTCATGGAACTCCTTGTATTTTTTCGGTCGTGTCTACACGAGATTTTAATCGATAGGTTTTTGCTCTTTTTGCGCCTGTTATCACAAATTTTCTCTTTTTTACAAAAACGACGTTTTTTGTAAAAAAGTGCCGTATCCCTCGATAAAATGCAAGCAACGCGTCATTTTATCGAATAGCGGTAGCGTTAAATCGGGAGAGGGGAAAAATGACACTTTTTCCCCTCGGACACCGTAAGAGTTCGGCCGAATGCCTCCGGCATTCGCGTCTGGCCGAAACGCGAAGCGTTAAAAGTTTGGCGGACAGGACAGCCACAAAAATTTGGCGGGCGCGTCCTTAGAGGCGTTGACGATGTGGTGCGCCTTGTCCGGGCGGTAATAAAAGCTCTCGCCCGCGCCGGCCTCAAACCGCCGCTTCCCCACCGTGATTTGAACGGCGCCCGACAGCACATAGCCAAATTCCTCGCCCTCGTGCGGCAAATCCCGCTCCGCGCCGCCCCCCGGCTCGATGGTGACCAAAATGGGCTCCATCATGTTTTTTTGCGCGGCCGGGACCAGCCAGGTGATGCCGTAGCCCTCGTACGACTTGACCGTGTAGTCCGCCTCGGTAAAGACCAGCTGCTCGTCCTCGCCCGCGGCAAAAAAATCGGCGGGCGCGACCCCCAAGACGTTTAGTATATCGATCAGCGACGCGATCGACGGGCTGGTCAGGTCGTTTTCCAGCTGAGAGATATACCCCTTCGAGAGGTCGCAGCGGTGCGCCAGCTCCTCCTGCGTCAGGCCGTTTTTTAGGCGCAAGTCCTTGATTTTTGTCCCGATCTCCATGCCGTCTCCGCCTTTCGTCCTCTCCGTCCCTTTCCGGGCAAATAAAAAACCCCAAAAGATTAGTATTACCAAACCTAGGGTTTATATTTGCTAAACAACGCCATTGTAGAATGTTTCGGCGTCCTTGTCAACTGTTTGAAAACAAATTTATATTTTTTATGCTTTTATATCGCCTCTTTTTCCTACACAATAATATTGATGATCCGATCCTTGACGTAGATCACCTTTTTGGGCGGGGCGGGGAGGGGGCAGGCCTCGAGCGCCGCCGCCCGCGCCTCG
This sequence comes from Clostridiales bacterium, assembly GCA_031255775.1. GTDB lineage: Bacteria > Bacillota > Clostridia > Christensenellales > Pumilibacteraceae > JAIRRW01. The sequence goes on along the minus strand of JAIRRW010000101.1, from coordinate 3,308 downwards.
GCCTCGGACGCGCCCGCCGGAACCGTGACCCGACCCTTTAGCTTGCCGTTGACCTGCACGGGGAGCTCGACGACGGCCTCGACCAGCTTGGACTCGTCCAAGACCGGCCAGCTTTCAAAGTCGATGTCCTTAAAAAACAGGCGTTGGTAGAGCTCGGCGGTGATGTGGGGGGCAAAGGGGTTGAGCGCCAGCAAAAACTGCCGCAGCTCCTCCCGGGTGATAAAGCCGTCCTTTTTTAGCTCGTTGTAAAACTCCATCATGGCCGCGATGACCGTGTTGAATTTAAAGTCGTTGTGCTCGCGCCCCGCGCCGCCGCTTTCGGCGACGATCCCGGTCTCGGCGCGCTTTAACAGGACGGCCAGCGCGCGCGCGTGTTCGCGGCTGACGCCCCCCTCCCGCAGCATATCCGGCAGCGCCCATACGCGGTTCAAAAAATTGGTGCAGCCGTTGATCCCCTCCATCGTCCACAGCGTGTTCTGCTCGTAGTCGCCGATAAACAAAATGTGCAGCCGAAAGGCGTCCGCGCCGTACTCGTCCAAAATCTCGATGGGGTCAACGGCGTTGCCCGCGCTCTTGCCCATCTTTTTGCCCTTTTCGTCCAGCACAAGCCCGTTGCACATCCGGCGGGTAAAGGGCAGGCGGTTTTCGACCTTGCCGATGTCGTATAAAAAATTGTGCCAAAAGCTGGCGTACAGCATGTGCCGCGTCACGTGCTCGGTGCCGCCGGTATACAAATCCACCGCGCCCCAGTATTTCAGCTTTTTGGGGTCGGCAAACGCCTCGTCGTTGTGCGGGTCGATAAAGCGCAGCCAGTACCAGCTCGACCCCGCCCAATTGGGCATGGTGTCGGTCTCCCGCCGGGCGGGCCTGCCGCAGCGCGGACAGACCGTCTCGACAAAGGCGGCGTTTTTGGCAAGCGGGCTGTTGCCCGATTCGTCCGGCCGCATATCGGCCACCTCGGGGAGGAGGAGCGGCAGCTCCGCCTCGGTCAGCGGCACGTACCCGCAGTCGTCGCATACGACGATCGGAAAGGGCTCGCCCCAGTACCGCTGGCGGTTAAAGGGCCAGTCCTGCATCTTATAGTTGACCTTTTTGACGCCCGCGCCCGTCCTTTCGAGGTGCGCAAGCATGGCCTCTTTGGCGGGTTCGACCGACAGGCCGTCCAAAAAACCGCTGTTGACCAGCGTTCCGTCCCCCGTATAGGCCTCGGCGGCGACGTCGCCCCCCGCGATGACCTCGCGGATCTCGATGCCGAATTTTTTGGCAAAGGCATAGTCGCGTTCGTCATGCGCGGGCACCGCCATGATCGCGCCCGTTCCGTACCCCATCATGACATAATCGGCGGCGTAGATCGGGATTTCCCGGCCGTCCGCCGGATTGACCGCCGCCACGCCCTCCAGCCGGACGCCCGTTTTCTCCTTTTGCGCGGCGCGTTCGACCGCCGTCTTTTTGGCGGCCTCCGCCCGATAGGCAAGCGCCTCCTCCCGGTTTTTCAGCGCGCTTTTCAGCTCGTCGATCAGCGGATGCTCGGGCGAAATGACCATAAAGGTCGCCCCAAACAGCGTGTCGGGTCGGGTGGTAAAGACCTTGAGGCGCTTGTCCGTGCCCTTGACGGCAAACTCGATCTCCGCGCCCGTGGACCGCCCGATCCAGTTGCGCTGGCTGTCCTTTAGGTTCTCCTTCATGTCGATCTCGTCGACGGCGGCCAGCATCTTTTCCGAATAGTCCTTCATCCTGAGATACCACACGCTGCGCGTCCGCTGCTCGACCTCGGCGTGACAGCGGTCGCAAACGCCGCCCTGACTGTCCTCGTTGGACAGCACGGTTTTGCAGCTCGGGCAAAAATTGACCGCGCCCTCCGATTTATAGGCCAGCCCGTGCGAAAAAAGCTCTAAAAAAATGGCCTGCGTCCACTTGTAATACGCGGCGTCGGTGGTGCGGATCTCGCGCGACCAGTCAAACGAATACCCCAGCCGCTTCAGCTGACGCTTAAACGTCGCCACGTTGTTGTCCGTGACGGTCTCGGGGTCCGTGTTCATTTTGAGCGCGTAATTTTCGGTGGGCAGCCCAAAGGCGTCCCAGCCCGCCGGATACAAAACGTTGTACCCTTTGAGCCGCTTATAACGCGCCACCACCTCGGTGGGGGTATAACACTTGACGTGCCCCAAGTGGATCCCCTTGCCGCTTGGGCCGAAAAACTCGGTCAGCACATAATACTTGGGCTTGTCCGAAAAATCGACCGCCCTGTACGCGTCGGTCGTCTCCCAATGCTTTTGCCACTTTGCCTCGATTTCTCTAAAATTATACCGTTCCGCCATACCGCCCTCTGACTAAGTCCGTAGAAATTAAGTTCGTAGAAAACTAAGTCCGTTTTAAGATAGTTTACTTTTATCCGAAAACTTTGTCAAGCGGTAGCGCGGGCGCGCGCTTCGGCGGACGCAAATGCCGCTTGCGGCATTTGCGTTTGGCCGAAAATGTCAGCGTCATTCGAACGAAAGCGAAGCGGCTAATGAAAGAAAGGCCGGGGGCGCAACCGTTTCGGCGCGTGCCTGCCTGTCGATTCCGACGGCGGACAGGGCGGCCTCGGCGGTCTCGCGCGGGATTCCGTAGGCCGCCGTCAGGTTGTTGACAAGCGTCTTGCGCCGCATCGAAAACGCGGCCTTTATCAGGCGGTTGACCCCGGTAAAGTCGGCGGTCTTGGCCGCCTCGTACAGGTCCAGCCGAACGACGGCGCTGTCCACGTTGGGGGCGGGCGTAAAGCACGCGCGGCCGACCGGACGGGTCAGCACGGCCTTGGCTCTGAGGGCGGCGGACGCCGTGAGCGCGCCGTATGCCTTGCCGCCGGGCGGCGCGCACAGCCGATCGGCCACCTCGCGCTGCACCATGACGGTCAGCGAGACGAGGTTGCCCGGCTGTTCTAAAAAATAAAACAAAATCGGCGTAGTGATGTAGTAGGGGAGGTTGGCGACCACCTTGTAGGGGCCGCCCGCCGCCCGCTCGACCTCCGCCCGCGGCGTCCTAAGGATGTCGGCAAATACCGTCGTCACGTTTTCGCAGTCCGCCAGCGTCTCGGCCAGGACCGGCCGCAGGTTTTGGTCGATCTCGTAGGCGATCACCCGCGCCGCCCGCGCCGCCAGTATGCGCGTCAGCGTCCCCGCGCCCGCGCCGATCTCGATCACCGTGTCGCCCGCCGTCACCCCGGCATCGGCGGCAACGGCGGCCAAAAGATTCTCGTCCAATATAAAATTCTGCCCCAATGACCGCGTAAAACGGAACCCCGTCCGCGCCAAAACTTCCTTCACATTCAT
>JAIRRW010000073.1 GCA_031255775.1 Clostridiales bacterium | reverse complement strand
TCGGCTGTTTTTCATCTGATTTTTTACGCAAATACCTCTAGTATTAGCGACAAAATCAGCTAAAAAACATCTCAAATATCCACTCGCACAAATACTTATTTCTAAACTGTCTAACTATAAATTTTTCGTAGGCGATTAAAGTTTTTTTGTAATTCATTTTTAAGGAGACGATATATGGAAAATCCGGGAAACGGCGCGGCGTTCGAGGTGGCCACTCTGGACGCGCTGCACGAAAAGATGCGCCTGATGCGGCTTGCCGTGGACGCGTACGCCAAATTCGGTCAGGCCGAGGTGGACAAAATCTTTTTTGCCGCCGCCGCCGCCGCCGACAAGGCGCGTATCCCCTTGGCAAAAATGGCGCGTGAGGAGACCGGCATGGGGATCGTCGAGGACAAGGTGATCAAAAACCATTACGCGGCCGAGTACATCTACAACGCCTATAAGGACACCAAGACCTGCGGCGTGATCGAGGAGGACGAGGCCTTCGGCATCCAAAAAATCGCCGAGCCCATCGGCCTGGTTGCCGCGGTCATTCCCACGACAAACCCGACGTCCACGGTCATTTTTAAGACGCTGCTGGCCCTAAAGACGCGCAACGGCATCATCATCAGCCCCCATCCGCGCGCCAAGCGGTCAACCATCGAGGCCGCCCGCATCGTCTTGGAGGCGGCGGTTTCGGCAGGGGCGCCCAAGGAGATCATCGGCTGGATCGACGTCCCCTCCCTAGAGATGACCAACGAGGTCATGCGGGGCGCCGACATCATTTTGGCGACCGGCGGCCCCAACATGGTCAAGGCGGCCTATTCCTCCGGCAAGCCCGCGCTGGGCGTGGGCGCGGGCAACACCCCGGCCGTCATCGATTCGTCGGCGGACATCGTGCTCTCCGTCAGCTCGATCATTCATTCTAAGACCTTTGACAACGGCATGATCTGCGCGTCCGAGCAGGCCGTGATCGTGCTGAATGACGTCTATGCCAAGACCAAAAAGGAATTTGCCGACCGCGGCTGTTATTTTCTAAAGGGCGACGAGCTCGACAAGGTGCGAAAGACCATCATCATCAACGGCGCCCTCAACAGCAGGATCGTCGGCCAGTCGGCGTACGCGATCGCCGAGCTTGCCGGGGTCAAGGCGCCGGTATCGGCCAAGATTCTCATCGGCGAGGTCGAAAGCGCCAATTTGGATGAAGAATTTGCGCACGAAAAGCTCTCCCCGGTCTTGGCGATGTACAAGGCCAAGACCTTTGACGCGGCGCTCGACACCGCCGAGCGGCTGATCGCGGACGGCGGCATGGGGCACACCGCCTCGCTGTACGTCAACGAGACCGCCGAAAAAGAAAAAACGGCCGTGTTTGCCGCCCGCATGAAGACCTGCCGAATCCTCATCAACACGCCCTCCTCGCACGGCGGCATCGGCGACCTCTACAACTTTAAGCTGACGCCCTCGCTGACGCTGGGCTGCGGCTCCTGGGGCGGCAATTCGGTGTCCGAAAACGTGGGCGTCAAGCACCTTTTAAACTGCAAGACCGTGGCCAAGAGGAGAGAAAATATGCTGTGGATGCGTATGCCCGAAAAGATGTATTTCAAGCGGGGCAGCCTGGGCGTCGCCCTGGACGAATTAAAAAATGTCCTAAACAAAAAGCGCGTGTTTATCGTCACCGACGAGTTTTTATACGCCAACAATTATATCAAGCCGGTCACCGATAAGCTGGCAGACATGGGCATCGTCTACAACTGCTTCTTTAAGGTTTTGCCCGATCCGACGCTGGCGTCGGCCAGGGAGGGCGCGGCGGTCATGGCGGCCTTTAAGCCCGACTGCATCCTCGCGCTGGGCGGCGGCAGCCCCATCGACGCGGCCAAGATCATGTGGGTTCTCTACGAGCACCCGGAGGTGGCGTTTGCCGACCTCGCCATGCGCTTTATGGACATCCGCAAGCGTGTGTACGGCTTTCCGAAAATGGGCGAAAAGGCCTATTTTATCGCGGTGCCGACGACCGCCGGTACCGGGTCGGAGGTCACGCCCTTTGCCGTCATCACCGACGAACAAACCGGCATAAAATATCCGCTGGCCGACTATGAGCTCATGCCCAAGATGGCGATCATCGACTGCGATATGATGATGCATATGCCCAAGGGCCTCACCTCGGCGTCGGGCATCGACTCGCTCACCCACGCCCTCGAGGCGTACGCGTCGGTCATGGCCAGCCCCTATACCGACGGGCAGGCGCTCGTCGCTCTAAAACAAATCTTTCGGTACCTGCCCCGCGCCTACGAAAAGGGCGCGGCCGACCCCGAGGCCAGAGAGGGCATGGCCAACGCCGCCGCCATGGCGGGCATCGCGTTTGCCAACGCGTTTTTGGGCGTCTGCCATTCGATGGCGCATAAGCTGGGCGCGTTCCACCACCTGCCGCACGGCGTGGCCAACGCCCTCTTAATATCCCACGTCATCCGTTTCAACGCGGCGGACGTCCCCGCAAAGATGGGCACCTTCTCGCAGTACGCCTACCCCAAGGCCAAGGCCAGGTATGCCGAGATCGCCCAATTTTTGGGACTTACGGGAAAGACCGACGACGAATCGGTGGGAAACCTCATCGCCGAGATCGAAAAGCTGAAAGCGGCGATCGGGATCAAGGGGACGATCAAGGAATACGGCGTCGACGAAAAGAGCTTTTTGGCGACCTTGGACGAGATGACCGAGCAGGCGTTTGACGACCAGTGCACGGGCGCCAATCCCCGGTACCCGTTGATGAGCGAGCTGAAAGAAATTTATTTAAAGGCCTTTGACGGCCGGGAGGGAAAAGGAGCATGAAGCTGGACAAAATCATCGCGAAACGCCCCACAAAAACCGTATACCGCGACGGCGCGTTTGCGATCAAGGTGTTTGACGAGGGGTATTCAAAGGCGGACATTTTAAACGAAGCCCTAAACCATGCCCGCGTGGAGGAGACAGGCCTAAGGATACCCAAGATCGAGGCGGTCACCAAGATCGACGGAAAATGGGCGATCGTCACCGATTTTATCGAGGGGCCGACCTTGGCCGAGCTTATCGAAAAAGCGCCCGAAAAAAAGGCCGAGTACATCAAGCGGATGGTCGAGATCCAGCTTTTTATGCACGCGCAAAAGGCGCCGCTGTTAAACAAGCTAAAGGACAAGATGAACCGTAAAATATCGGCCACCAAGTTTGACGCGACCACACGGTACGAGCTGCATACGCGCCTGGAGGGGATGCCCAAGCACACCAAGCTGTTGCACGGCGATTTCAATCCCAGCAACGTCATCGTATCCGGGGACGGCGACTACATCATCGACTGGGCGCACGCGACGCAGGGCAACGCCAGCGCCGACGCCGCGCGGACATACCTTTTGTATGCGCTGGAGGGGGACAACGAGAGCGCCGAGCTGTACCTCGACACCTTTTGCAAGCTCTCCGACACGGCCAAGCAGTACGTCCAAAAATGGATCCCCATCGTGGCCGCCTCGCAGACCGTCAAAAATAAGCCCGAGGAGCTGGATCTGCTCAAAAAATGGGTCAATGTGTTTGACTACGAATAGCCTTCGGCTCCGGCCAGACGTAAATGACGCAAGCGTCATTTAGCCGGACTTAAAGAGGTGTCCGAGGGGAAAAAGTGTCATTTTTCCCCTCTCCCGATTTAAGTCGCGCGAATGTATCCATTCGCGCGAGGGATAAGGACGCTGCCGTTTTCATTTGAACGAGGGATACGGCACTTTTTTACAAAAAACGTCGTTTTTGTAAAAAAGATTAAATGACGCTGACGCTTTGTGAGGCGGGTACATATTTCTACAAAAAAAACGACATACTAACCGAGGTATGAAAAGGCGGTTGGTATGTTTTTTTATGGCGCTTTTGGCCTTGGGGGCGGGGACGGGCGCGGCCGACGGGGATGCGGGCGTCAGCCTCCCCGTCATCATGTACCATTCGGTTTGCAATGTTTCCGAGGGGCGGTACATCGTGCCGCCCGCCCTGCTCGAAAACGACCTGAAATATCTGGTAAAAACCGGCTATCTGCCGGTCACCTTTTCACAGGTGCGGGACTATGTGGCGGGGCGGGGCGTCCTCCCGCGCAAGCCCGTCATGCTGACCTTTGACGACGGCCATTACAACTTTTATGACACGGTGGCGCCGCTTTTGCAAAAATACGGGTTTTCGGCCACCGTCAGCGTCGTCAAGGCCTATGCCGTCAAGGAGGATCGGGAGGAAAAGCGGTCCGTCTGCTATTCGTACATGAACGCCGCCGAGATCGGCGAGCTCGTCAAAAATCCGCGGATCGAGGTGCAAAACCACAGCGACAAGCTCCACACGGGGGCGGGCGCCGTAAAGAGACGGGGCGAGAGCAGCGCGCGCTATATCCAACGGATCAAGGCCGATATTCTCTCCTGCGACGCCTATCTGCGGGAGGCGGGGGCAACACCCAGCGTGTTTGTCCTGCCGTTCGGCAAATTTTCTAAGGATACGGCATTGGCCGTCAAGGCCGCGGGCTATCAGGGCATGATGACCTGCGAAGAAAAAAGCAACACGCTAAAAATCGGCGACACCCAAGGCCTGTTCCGCTTAAAACGGTATAATCGGCCGGGGGGTAAGGGCGCGGCGCGGTATTTTCAAGAAATCAAGGTCACGTGAGGAGATAAGCGCGAAATTTTCCCCGCCGTTTTGTGCGTCAAAGGAGGAGGTATAAAGGCATGAAAAACAAGGACAAAAAGCGGGAAAGACCCGGACTTGCCCGGCGTCTCAAACGGCTCTTTACGAGCAAGCAGGACCCGGCGGGCAGCTACACGGGCACGCCCTGTGACGGTTCGGATTTTATAGAGCCCGAACAGGACGCCGACGATTTATGATAAGGGCGTGTCCGCCCCCAAACATTAAAATTAAATGAAAGAACGGTTATGCCGCGGCATATATTTGACAGTGCGATTTTTATTGTCTATAATTGTATCGATTAGGTAGCGCTACCTAGAAGTCGTCCGAACGGTATAGATAAGGAGAAATGTCATTGACTGCGTTTACGGGTAATGCCGAGGATATATTGACCCAACTCGAAACCGATTCCGGCACCGGGCTTACCGGCGCCGAGGCGCGGGTCCGCTTAGAAAAATACGGCGAAAACAAGCTGAAAGAAAAGAAAAAGAAAACCGTTTTTCAGCGGTTTTTTGCGCAATTTGCCGACGTCATGATCATCATTCTCTTGGTCGCGGCGGCCGTGTCTTTCGTGCTGGCGCTGATGGGGATTCTCCGGGGCGACGAGGGCGCGGATTATAAGGAATTTTTCGAGCCCGGCCTCATCCTCCTGATCGTCGTCCTAAACGCCGTTTTGGGCGTCGTGCAGGAATCCAAGGCCGAAAAGGCGCTTGAGGCGCTCAAAAGCATGTCGGCGCCGCACGCCCGCGTCCTAAGGGACGGACACGACGCGGTGGTCAACGCGAGCGAGGTCGTGCCCGGCGACATCATTCGGTTGGAGGCAGGCGATTACGTCCCCGCCGACGCCCGGCTGATCGCGGCCAACAGCCTAAAGTCCGAGGAATCGGCGCTGACCGGCGAATCGGTCCCCGCCGAAAAGGACGCCAAATATTACATAGAGCCCGGCGTTGACCCCAAGTCGGTTTCGGTGGGCGACCGCCACAATATGCTCCATTCGGGCTGCGCGGTCACGGCGGGCACCGCCACGGCGGTGGTCACCGCCACCGGTATGCAGACCGAAATGGGCCATATCGCGGGGCTCTTGGCGGGCGAAAGGGACGGCAAGACCCCCTTGCAGAAAAAGCTGAACAGCTTGGGGAAATATTTGGGCATCGTCGCCGTGCTGGCCTGTGCGGTCGTCTTTATTATCGGCAAATTCGTCAACCAAATGGCGTGGCTGGAGATCGTCATGATCGCCGTTGCGCTGGCGGTGTCGGCCATTCCCGAGGGCTTGCCCGCGATCGTCACCATCGTCCTGGCCATGGGCGTCCAGCGGATGGCGAAAAAGAACGCGATCGTCAAAAAGCTGCCCGCCGTCGAAACGCTGGGCAGCGCGTCGGTCATCTGTTCGGACAAGACGGGCACCCTGACCCAAAACCGCATGACGCTTGTCAAGGGCTATGTGGTGGGCGAGGAGGAGTCGGAGGACATCTCCGACAACAACAGCCGCGCCGTCAAAAAGATGTTGAGCTACGCGGCGCTGTGCAGCGACGGCAGCGTCAACGTGTCCGACATCACCGGCGAAAACGAGTATATCGGCGATCCGACCGAGACCGCCATCATCAAGGCGGCCAAGGACAACGGCACCGATAAAAACGTCCTCGACAAACGTTACCGCCGCGTGGCCGAGATCCCCTTCGATTCGGATCGCAAGCTGATGACCACCGTCCACAAGATCGACAAAAAATTCGTGGTCATCGTCAAGGGCGCGTACGATCGGCTCGAACACGTTTGCAGCGCGGGCGTTGCGCCCAAGGTGCGGGATATGTGCGACTTTATGAGCTCGCAGGCGCTGCGCGTGCTGGGCATCGCGTACAAGACCTATGACAAGCTGCCCCAAGCGGTCACGCCCGAAAATCTGGAGACCGAGCTGACCCTCATGGGGCTTGTCGGCATGATCGACCCCCCGCGCCCCGAGGCCAAGGAGGCGGTTCGGGTCTGTCGCGAGGCGGGGATCAAGCCGGTCATGATCACCGGCGACCATATCATAACGGCCTCCGCCGTCGCGCATGACATCGGCATCCTGCGCGAGGGGGAGGACGTGATGACGGGCGCGCGGCTGGACGCGCTGTCCGACGCGGAATTTGCCGAAAAGGTGGCCAACGTTTCGGTCTACGCCCGCGTTTCCCCCGAAAATAAGATCCGCATCGTCAAGGCCTGGCAGCAGCACGGCGAGATCGTGTCGATGACCGGCGACGGCGTCAACGACGCGCCCGCGCTCAAGGCCGCCGACATCGGCTGCGCGATGGGCATTACCGGCACCGAGGTCTCCAAGGAATCGGCCGACATGATCCTGACGGACGACAACTTTGCGACCATCGTCGACGCGGTCAGGGACGGCCGGGGCATTTATGACAACATCAAAAAGGTCGTCAGCTTTTTGCTCGGCTCCAATATCGGCGAGATTTTTACCGTCTTAGCGGCGATGATCCTGTTTCACGCGACGCCCCTCCTGTCCATGCAGCTGCTGTGGATCAATCTGGTGACCGATTCCTTTCCCGCGATCGCCTTGGGGGTCGAGCGGGTCGATAAGGATATTATGCGGCGCCGCCCCAAGCCAAAATCCGAGGGGCTGTTTGCGGGCGGCCTTTGGGTCAAGCTGGTGTTTATGGGCGTCATGTTTACCGCCATTACCGTGGGCGCGTTTTACCTCGGGTATTGCTGGCAGGACGGGATGCGCTTCGACTGGCTGGCCGTCCCCTCGTCCGGCGGCGGCAACCTAAAGGCGGCGCAGACCATGGCCTTTATCGTTCTGTCCGTCTCGCAAATCGTCCACGCGTTTAATATGCGTTCGGATCGCTCGCTGTTTGTGTCCAACCCCTTTGGCAACCATTTCCTAGACGGCGCGTCCCTCCTGTCGGCGGGGCTCATGGCGGTGGTCGTCTTTACCCCCGTGGGCATCGCCTTTGGCGTGATCGCGCTTTCCTGGCAGATGTACCTGTCGGCGCTGGCGCTCTCGGTCGTGCCGATCCTCGTCATGGAACTCCTAAAGCTGGCCGCCCTGCCGCTCCGGCGCAAAAAATACAACAGAATGAAATAGTAGAGAAGCTGTTTTCCTCATTTATCAAGACAGGTTCCGAGGGAAAATAAAAAGCGTTTCATGGGGAAGAATAGGATAGGGGATTCGTTATGCTGTTACAAAAAAAACACGTCAGCCGCAGCACTGCCTTTAACCTCATCCGCCTAACCATTAAAATGCTGCTGTTTGCCGCCGCCGTCGTCGTGCAGATCGGGCTGTACGCGCTTTTGATCGTCTTTGCCGACGCCGCCTGGTATATGCGGACGATCGTGTCCGTTTTGGGTCTGGTTTTCGTGCTGATCGTGCATCTTCGCAGCATCAACATGGCGTATAAGCTGTCCTGGTCGTTTTTGATCCTGCTGTTTCCGGTCATCGGCACCGTGCTGTACTTTGTGTTTGGGGGCAAGCGCAGCCTGCCCCGCCGCAAGGCCGAGGCCGTGGGCGCGTACTTGGCGCTCAATCGCCTGGAGACCGAGATTCTGCCCCGGCTGCGAAACGAAAACGAAACCGCCTGCAAGCTGGCCATGACCGTGTTTTCCGAATCCCAAATGCCGCTCTACGAGCATACCGCCACCAAGTATTACGACAACATTCTCGAAAAGCATAACGATATGCTGCGCGACATCAAAAGCGCCAAGGATTTCATCTTTATGGAATACTTTATCGCCAGCGACGGGTATGTTTTAAATACGATTCTCGACGCGCTGGAGGAAAAGGGCCGAGAGGGCGTCGAAATCAAGTTTATGTTTGACGACATCGGCTCGATGAAGCGTCTGCGGGGCAAGACCAAGCACCGCATCGTCAGCATCCCCAACCTTCAGGTCTGCGTCTACGAGCCGGTGGGCTTGCGGCTCAACCCCCGCATCAACTTTCGGGATCACCGCAAGATCGTCATCATCGACGGCAGGATCGGCTATATCGGCGGCGACAACCTCGCGGACGAATATATCAACAAAAAAATCAAATTCGGCCATTGGCGGGACAACGCGATGCGCATCGAGGGCATGGCGGTGGACGCGCTGGTCCTGCTGTTTGCCGAAATGTGGTACATCACGGCCGACGTCAAGCTGGATACCGGGCTGTACATCAAGTCGCATCAGGTCGAAAACAACGGGTACGTCATGCCCTTTGGGGACGGGCCGGCCAACAGCGGCGATCCCGCGTACGACCTGTTTTCCGCCATGATCGCCAACGCCGACAAATATATGTACCTGTCCACGCCCTATTTTATTTTGGATTCCGCGTTTATCGGGCAGATCGAGCTGGCGGCAAAGAGCGGCGTGGACGTCAAAATTTTGCTGCCGCACATTCCCGACAAAAAACTGACCTTTAAGCTGACGCGCGGCCATTATCGGCAAATCCTTAGGGCGGGCGGCAAGATTTATGAGTACACGCCCGGCTTCAATCACGCCAAAAACCTCATCGTGGACGATCGGTACGCGTTTATCGGGACGGTCAACTGCGATTACCGCAGTATGTTTTTGCATTACGAAAACGGCGCGCTCCTCATCGACAATTCGGACATCCGGCTGATGCGCGACGATTTTTTACGCGCGATCGGGCAGTCGGAGGAAATCACCCTCGAAAAGTGGAACAAGCGTTTACTTTTCAGTAAGATCATCGAAAAAATATTCCAGATCGCCGCCCCGATGTTCTAGCTGACGCGTTCGTTCAAATGAAAGCAACGCGTCATTTGAACGAACGCGTACCGCCTTAAATGATGTCGTCCGTATAAGTCGTCCGGCGGGGCGGCTTTTTCTTTCCGGCTTCCTCTTCTTTCATCCATTCGACCGCCAGCACGTCAAACTTGACGGTCTCGACAAAGTCGGCGGGCTTAAAGCGGACGATGTTAAATTGCTCAAAATGCTTGATATGGTTTTTCAACACGAGGGGCGTCGCCGTGTCAAAGGTATGGCAGACCTCCCGCAGAGCCGCGATAAACGATTCGTCGTCGAGCTTGTCCAGCTCGGTCAGGGCGCTGTCCGCGACCCGGTGGTCCTTTAAGGTGTAAATCCAAAGCTTCATGCGGGCAGTATAACACAAATCGGCCGCCCGCGCAACAAACAAATTGACAGACAGGGCGAAATAGGATAAAATAAGGCAATCCATAAAAAGCGAGGCGCGAAACGGCTGACTTATGAATCTGACGCAGAAAATCATCAAAGATCACTTGCTGACCGGCGACATGACCCCGGGCAGCGAAATCAGTATCAAAATCGACCAGACCCTGACACAGGACTCGACGGGCACTATGGCCTATTTGCAGCTCGAGACCATCGGCATCGACAAGGTCAAGACCTATCGTTCGCTCGCGTATATCGATCACAATACCATTCAGTCCGGCTTCGAAAACGCCGACGACCACGCCTACATACAGTCGGTCGCCCTAAAACACGGCATCTATGTCTCCAAGCCCGGCAACGGCATCTGTCATCAGGTCAACATCGAGCGGTTTGCCGTCCCCGGTCAAACGCTGGTGGGGTCGGACAGCCATACGCCCACGGCGGGCGGCATGGGGATGCTTGCCATCGGCGCGGGCGGCCTGGACGTCGCGGTCGCCATGGCGGGCGGCGGGCTGTATCTCCGTATGCCCAAGGTGGTCAAGGTGGCGCTCACCGGCGCCTTGCCGCCCAATGTCAGCGCCAAGGACATCATTTTAGAAGTGTTGCGCGTCCTTTCGGTCAAGGGGGGCGTCGGCAAGGTCATCGAATACACGGGGCCGGGCGTCGGGACGTTGAGCGTGCCCGAACGCGCCACCATCACCAACATGGGCGCCGAGCTTGGCGCGACGACCTCCCTCTTTCCGAGTGACGCGCGGACGCTGGAATTTTTGACGGCGCAAAATAGGGCGGGGGATTACCGCCCGCTTGCCGCCGACCCCGACGCCGCGTACGACGAGGCGCTTACCCTTGATTTATCCGGGCTAAAGCCGCTCGCGGCCTGTCCGCACAGCCCGGACAACGTCATGCCCGTTTCGGAGTTAGCGGCCGTCAAGGTCGATCAGGTCTGTATCGGCAGCTGCACCAATTCGTCCTATCTCGACCTCATGCGCGCGGCGGCCATCCTAAAGGGCAGGCGCGTGCACCCCTCGGTCAGTCTGACGGTCAGTCCCGGCTCCCGCCAGGTCATGGCCATGCTGGCCGGAAACGGCGCGTTGCAGGACATCATCAACGCCGGGGCGCGGATCCTCGAATGTGCCTGCGGCCCCTGTATCGGGATGGGGCAGTCGCCCAAGACCGACGCGGTGTCGCTAAGGACCTTCAACCGCAATTTTTACGCGCGCAGCGGGACCGAGAGCGCGGGCGTCTATCTCGTCAGCGTCGAGACGGCGGCGTATTCGGCGCTGGCGGGGCACATCGCCGATCCCTCTCTGTTTCAAGCGCCCGACGTCGCGGCGCCCGCAGTTTTCGAGATCAACGACAACCTAATTTTGGACCCCAAGGATTACGCGGACGTGACGGTGGTTCGCGGACCCAATATCAAGCCCTTTCCCCTAAATACCGCCCTAAAAAACACGGTCGAGGGCGAGGTTCTCCTAAAGGCGGGCGACAACATCACCACCGATCATATCATGCCCTCCAACGCCAAGCTCCTGCCGTACCGATCCAATATCCCGTACCTGTCCGCGCATTGTATGGAGACGCTGGACGCCGAGTTTCCGGCGCGCGCCAAGGCGAAAAACGGCGGCTTTATCGTGGCGGGCGACAATTACGGACAGGGCTCGTCCCGCGAGCACGCGGCGCTGGTTCCGTTATATTTGGGGATTAAGGGCGTCATCGCCAAGAGCTTTGCCCGCATCCACCGCGACAACCTCATCAACAGCGGCATCCTGCCTCTGGTTTTTGTGGACAAGGCCGATTTTGACGGCATCGCCGAGGGCGACGAGCTGATCCTAAGCGGGATCCGCGCGGACGTGACGGCCGGTCGACCCGAAATAACCGTCCGCAATCGGACAAAGGGGCGCGATTTTGTCTGCCGCCTCGATTTGACCGAGAGGCAGCGGAAGTTTATACTGGCAGGCGGCGTTTTGAACGCCCAACGGGAGCGGTCATATCACGTGTGATACAGACTACGTGCCGGGTGCCGCCTCGGTTACGTATTAGAAATACGCGCCCTTCGGCGGTACCCGGCCTGTTGTCTGTCTGACACGCAAGCTGACCGCTACCCGGCGAGCGGGTCCCGTACTCGTGGGTCGCGCGCCTCGGTTACGTATTACAAATACGCGCCCTTCGGCGGCGCCCGGCCTGTTGTCCGTCTGACACGCAATCTAGCCGCTCCCTAGCTTTCTGCTCGGCGCGGCCAAAAACGTGTGTTAGAGAATAATGCACA
>JAIRRW010000018.1 GCA_031255775.1 Clostridiales bacterium | reverse complement strand
ACTATCAATAATTTGCTGAAAAGCAACCATTTGTTGAAACATACTTTCTATGTACTGACAGGCTTCAACAACCTGACCGATTAGTTTATAGATTTCATCCATACTTCCTTTCACTTCTTGTTTGAAAAAATTATCAAGACAAGGGGACAGAAATGTGTGCTACTCATGACATATTCCGATTTTTGACTTTTTCCTTGTTGTCTCTGGCAAATGCACCCCCTTAATTACATTTTATTACATAAATAAGAGGTTGTCAATCTTTCAGCACAACTCCCCCACGGCGACAGCATTTACTTTTGGAAAAGGGTTTTGCTTAGGACATTGGGATTTAAAGCGGCTTTTAACATTTTCTTACGAATACTTAGTCTGTTTCCCAACGCAGCATTTTTTAGTAAAGCTAATGCGGTTTTTCGCAGAATATTCATGTTAAGCGGTGATTGGTCCTTTTTCGCCCGCGCTGCGTCTTCGCCAAATACTACGTCCGGTGTCCAATGCAACCGGTTTTCTATCGCCCAATGTCCGCGTACACTGTTTGAAAATTGCTCCAATTCCTTAAGCGAGGTTATAAAATACCGTGTTTCGTTGCGTTCTACGCCTTTTTCTATCACTTTTGAGCGTACAATACCTATTCCGTTTAGATTTGACCACTCTTTCTTTGCGTACAGCCAGTCAATTTTTGTCTCAAGAGCATATTCCCGCTTCTCTATCCTTCCGTGTCCCTTTTCGCGTACAACCTTGCTGTCTAACCATGTTTCGTTTCGAAAATAGTATTCTACCTCTTCCGGCAAGGCGCCTTGATTACCCTTTAACCCCAAAACATAATCCCCGCCTTTTTCAGTAATTTTTTTAGCAATTCCTTTTTGACACCCCATTGCGTCAATTGTCACGACATCTCCGCTCACATCTATTAATTCTAATAACTCCGGTATTGCCGTTATTTCATTCGTTTTCTCGTCTACCGCAATATCCCCCAGTGTTATTCCGTAATCGCTTACCCTCGCACTTACCACATGATACGCTTTATGCGCGGCGTTACCGCTTCCGCATATCGTTTTACCGTCAATATTAACGGTTTTTCCCTTTTCCCGCTCTGTTTCTACCCAATTTGTCAAACATTTGGATACTTCCGCCGGATTCAGCCGCTCAAATACCCGCCTTATCGTGTCACTGTCGGGTATTCCGCTCGGCAATTCAAGAAAATTCCGCAACCAACTCTCCCGCTCCGGCCCGAATTCTTCCATATCTACAAAGTCTTCGCCGCCGCAAACAATCGTACATAACCCAATCACAATGATATCCACCAATTTATGCCTTAAATTTCCGTACTTTGTTCGCCTCGGGTCTCTTATCCCGCCTATTCTTTCTGTTAATCCTTTTATATCCATTCCATAATTCTATCATTTCTTTAGAAAAAAGTAAATGCTGTCGCCGTGGGGATAAATACAATGTGATATTGACACTTCCACCTCGTATGTGATAAACTTTTATCATCCATTTGAATCGCCTCCTTTGTTTTTTTGTTATCGGCTTGCAACACCGATTCCATTCTAACACAGGAGGCTTTTTTTTCACGCCCGCTACTGCTTACTCTATTCTCCCCGCCTAAGGCGGGGGATTGGGTTGGTCATTCATACACCGCCATCCCGCCCAAAAAAAACCAAACCATAGTACATATCCTCTCAAAAACGCAAACAGCGGACGGTCAGTACAGTGCTGTCTGCCGTCCGCCGGTTGCAATAGTTTTGCTATTTTTGCGGAAAAATGTCTTTCGATTCTCGTGTGTACGCGGCCTTAGTTGTGTTTGTTTCTTTTTTTGATCAGCGTTGTGCCGAATGCCAGCAGTACGAGGCTTAGACAAACGGGCAGCACGGCCGATGCGCGCGAATTGCAGCCCGCCTCGGCGCCATCCGTCACAGGCGGCTTCGACTCGGGAGAGTTGGACACCCATTTTGCGTACAGCGTGGCGGTGGATGAGAAGGATGCGTTTTCCGCCAAGGCTTGCGTACATTCGGAATCGGCGAACCAGCCGCCGAACACATATCCCACGCGAACGGGATTTCCGGGATTGGTCAGCTTTTGTCCCGACGTCAACACGAGCGTTTTGTAGGCGCCCCGGTCGTTTCCGTCGCCGTCCTTATAGTTGTAATCCAGTTTTACCTCAAAGCCGAATATCGCGTACAGCTTCATCTTCATGCCCGTTGCTTCCAAAATCGGGGCTTGCCCCTCGGTCACGGACGGCGTGAGCAACCAGCCCCAAAAGGCGTTTCCGTCCTGCGGCGCGGGCTTGGGCAGTGTGGCGTTGAGCGAATACAGGCCGCTGATCGACGTGTCAAGCTCGCCCATGACATAAAACTCGTAGTCCGCCAAAACATGGAGCTGTGTCGGCCCGTAATACGTGATGTAATCGGGGCTTTCAAGCGCGGCAAACGTATTGTTTTTGATGACGATGCCGTACACGAGATTGTCGCACCATACGCCGTATTGGCAGTTTTCGACGGTATTGCCCTCGATGAGCAGGTACCGCATATCACCCGGCTGGGCGACGCCGGAGGTCATTCCCGTTTTGATGATAATGCCGCGTTCTCTGGGGAATTCCGAGCCCGACTGATACAAAAATTCGCTGGTGAGATTTTTGAGCGTATTGTTTCGTATCGTCACCGCGCCCGTCAGCATACCGCCGTACCGCCCGCCCGGCCGCCCGGACTGGAGGACGATACCGCCCTTGCCCGTGCCGATACTCACCCCGTCGATGAGGTTGTTTTCGATGCGGATCCCAAGGTTTACGCCGCATCCGCCCTCGGTATCCATGCCCACCCAAAGCCCGATGCCCTCGGTGTTTTTTAGGTCGTTTTCCGCTACGAGGCTGTCCTTGCACTGGCTGAACAGCAGGACGGATTTTGCACAGCGCTCCGCCTTGTTGCGGTATACCGTCTGCCCCTCCATGGGGAGGAAAATCGCGTACCGGCTGGTCTCGTCGGGAATGATGTCCCAGTCGCGCTCGTACTCGCAAAACGCGTAAGAGTTTCCGTATATTCCGCCGTCGGGCCCCGCGACCGGCTTGGGCTCGAAGTATCTGAGCTGTCCCGTCCCCTTGCCCTCGTTGATCATGATGGCAAAATAGTTGTAATGTGCGGGACTGTCCTCTCTGACGGCTTTTCCCGCCTCGTTAAAGACGGTAAACCCACGGCTTGTCGCGTTTAGGATCGTCCCGTACGTCAGCGCGCCGCCGGGCGGCTCAAACATGACGACCTCGCCGTAGTTGTCCGGCTTGACCAGGCGGCCGATGTCGGAAACGTAGTTGTTGGCAAAGTACGCGTCACTGCGTCCCGACCAGCCGCTGCCCTCGTTTCCGCTGACCAGCGACGTGTTTTCGACAAACGAATACTTAAAGCCCATGGACGCGCCCAAGCCGTTCATGCGGATGCTGCTGTTTCGGATCGTGATATAGCTTGCAAACGCAACGTCCAGCGGCGAATGGTCGCCTTCGTACTCGAAATTTTGTATCAGCAGATTTTTCTTTCCGCTATACCCCGAGCGCCCGCGTCCGCCCAAAACGTCGCCGAATTTTTCGGGCAACGGCATATTGATTTTGATGTCGGACACAAAGACGTTGTGCAGTTTTTTGGGAATACTGTTAAACCACGTCGCCTCCGACGAATCGCCTATCGATATGACCGCGTCCGGCAAGCGCTTGGCGTTGTCGTCCATGGACACGGACAAGCGCGCGATCCCCACGTTGTTGGTGTCGTCGCCGCGCAGCCACCAGTGGAAGTGGTCGATCACCTCGACGGGCGGATGCGTAATTTTGAGATGCGTGGCCGACTTGGACTCGCCCACAATCATCACACCCGAACGCAGGATAATCGAATCGACCCAATAGGTGCCGCGCGGGAAATAGATCACGCCGCCCATTCCGCCGCCGTCGGCGTCGAACTTGTTGATTTTTTCCTGTATCATCTGCGTCAGCTCTGCGGTCTGTTCGTAGCTGACAAAGGTCTCGCTGCTATAGGACTGCGGAACCGTGAAAACATTTGAGTAGTTGAGGTTTTGCGCCCAGTAGACACGGAGCCCCAGCGGATCGTTTCCGCCGCCGCTGACCGAACCGAATATTGCCTCGTTGAAATTTTTTGCCTTGCGCTCATAGACGATCAGCTTTTGCGGCCGCGCCAGAGGCCGGAAATCCTCGCCGCCCGAGGAGACAAGAACGTCAAACGTGCCGTAATTTGTCACCCTAGGCGTCGTAAATGTCACGCGATAGGGGTTGCTCTCCTCGATCGCAACGCCCGTAAAGCTATCCGCCGCCGAATAGCGCACGCCTCTTTTAATGTTGACAATCTGGCTCTCCTCGATCCCGTCGTACACGCCCGAAACACTCGACACGCGCACCAGCTTGACCTTGACATCGGAGAGCGTCCCCGCCGCCATGCCGTATTCGGTCGGGAAAAAGTTTCGTCCCGATATTTCGATGTCCAGCCCCTCATAGCTCGCTTCTTGATTCATAAACAGCGGACGAACGCCGTTGAGCGTGATGCCCTTGCTCCAGCCGTACTCATTTTTGACCCAAATATCGTACCGTCCCGGCGCTTCGCCCTTGGGAAACTCGAGCATAACGCCCGTCCCGAATTGGTCGTCCGCCACCGTGATTTGTTTGTCCGAAAAATATTTGAGGCCGGGGGCGCTTTCGTCGATTTCCGGCGCCATCACGCCGACGGAAGGCGCGTACGCAACCTTAAGCGCGGCGCCGGCCTTGATATAGTTGCCGAAAACCGTGAGGTTGCCGCCCGGGCGCACCGCGTCCGTCACCTCCATGAGGATGGGAACGCTTTGCGCGGGCGCAGGCTTTTTGATGCTTAGCGTGACCGTATCCGACGAGCCCTCATAGCCGCTTGACGGGTCGTTTTCGTCGGGAACGAGCGGCACGACTGCGGTGAGCGTATATTCTCCCGCAAAATAATGCGTGTACACAAGCATCGCCTGTCCGTTTTCGTCGGCGATCGCGCCGTCGCCCAAAACGGGATTCATGTTGGCCGATTCGCTGCCGGTGGAATAATCGTAAACAAGGTCGCCGCCCAGCATAAACGTGACCTCCGCGCCCTCAAACGGCACGCCCGAATTTATAATTTCGCCGTTATCGCCGTACACGACGTCCCGCATGACCGTTACAAACGCGTAGAGGGTGTCGGTCTTTGAGTCGAGCGCGTAGCTGCGCTCGCTAAAGCGTACGGAAGTGCGCGCATATTCGGCGGTTGTCACATCCAAGCTGCCGCTCGGCACGCAAAAGTCCATCACGCCGCTCCCCAAAGGCCGACCCAAGCGGTTTTCGCCCGCGCCCACCTTGTATTCGTACGTCATACAGACGGACGCCGAACGGTCGACGTATTCCGTTTCCGTCGCGGGGACAAGCGCGATCCGCTTGAAATAGCTTTCGTTGCTTGCCCGCCTGTATATCGCGGCGAACGCGCTGTTTGTGTTGTTTGTCCAGCCCAAACGCACATCCTTGGCATTTTCGACAACGGCGGTCAGGTCGGTTTTTTGAATGGCCGATCCGTCAAACGCGTTGTCGAAGAAAAAGCCGTTCATGTATGTGTGCGGCGTCCCCTTTTGCGGGATCACGTTTATGATAAACGAGCCCCTCACGACAAAGGAATAGTATTTGCCAAGGCCGTAGACCGAGGCATCGGCGCGCGCAAGAATATTTCCGTCCATATCCAAAATGCTGATATACGAATATTCGGAGGGCGAGGTGTCGTTTATCCGGTGGATCGCGCCGATATAAACGGTTACCCGGTGCCAATCGTCGTTTGTGACGTTGACGGTATAATTGACGTCCCGGCGCGTAATTTGGAAACAGTCTTTCCTGTTCCAACGCGTGGGGTCAACGGACAAAAGCGCGCCCTCGGACGCGTCGTCATTGTCGTCCGTTCCGTCCTCATGATAGTTCCAGTAGCCGTGCGGATTGTCGCCTGCCGACACAATATCGCCCGAAACGGACGAAACCCAATCGGGATGCTCGACATAGTTGACCCTGCTCTCGGGCGTAAAGTCGTTTATCTCCGACGCGTCCTTGACCGGCTGCCCGTCCCCCGTTATTTTGTGATAGGGGATCACCAGCCCTTCCTTTCCGTAAAGGCGGTTTTCCCTGTTTGCTCTGACCGAGTTTTCGCCCTCGTACCACCGGCCTCTGGTGACGGCGTCATCAAAGAGATAATACGCATCGTCCGGCGCCGCCGCGTACGTTTTTATGCCCAGCGCCGCGACCAAGGCGCCGGCAATGAGTGCCGCCGCAAAGAGCAACGCGCACACCGTCTTTGGGTTGAAATGCTTTTTTATGGTGCGTATCATACACGCCTCCCGATTTTTTTGACAAAGCCTGCCGCGCATCCGTCCCTCCCCGCTTTTACAGGCGGAACGGATGTGCGGCAACTGCGCTTGTTAGGCTCTTTCGTCCGTCTTTTTGCGTTTTAGAATGAGCGCCGACGCGCCCGCCAACAGGAAAACAAGCCCGACGCCCGCACCGGATACGACCTTGCCGCATCCGCCGCCGTCCGACGCCTTTTCTTCCTCCCATTTCGCATAGAGCTTGACGTCGCCCGTGCTGTCGGCGGCTATCGACTTGATTTCCTCTCCGCCGAAGTCCGCGCTCTTGTACCAGCCCTTAAAGACAAAGCCCTCTTTCGCGGCGGCCTTGAGCGTTAGCGCCGTCCCCGCCGTGTATGTGCCGGGGTTATCCGACGCGTTTGTGCCGCCGTTAAGCTCGTAGGTGATGTTATATCGGGTCACGGGTACGACGAGCTCCTCCCATTTGGCATACAGATTTACGTCTGCGGCAGCGCCTATCGAGATGACGGTCACGGCGTCGCCGCTAAAGGCCGCGTTGTCGTACCAGCCCAAAAATTCGAAGCCGTCCTTTGCGGGCGCGTGCAGCGTGACCTCGCGGTCGCTGTCGACGGCCGCCGGGTTTTCGGACGCGTTTTGCGCGCCGTCCATGTTGTTGTACGTGATCGAATAGGTCGAAAAATTTGCCGTCCACTTTGCGTATACCGATTGTGGGCCGGACCTGCCTGCCGTTATGGACGTGACGGGCGCGCCCTGCAGCTGCGGATCGCCGTACCAGCTTTCAAAGGTATAGCGCTCCCGGGTCGCCGCAGGCAATTCGTAGGCGACATTGTAGGTATATTTTGCGCCGTAGGTGCCGTCCGAATTTTGAATGACGCCGTTTTCGGTCGCCATCACGCCGCCGTTTACATGAAACTTCACATCGTAGCGTGCCGCCGTCCACTTTGCGTACAGCGAAAAGTCCTCGCCTTTCACCACACTTTCTCCCGCGATAAAGGGGACCGTGAAGACTTCGTCGTCCTCGTACCAGCCGTCAAAGGTAAAGTTCGTCTTGCTTTTCGGTCTCGGGAGCGCATCCAATACCTCGCCTTCGTACGCGGATATTGGACTTATGATCTCGCTGGTATTCGGGTATAGCGTAATGGTTACGCTCTTTGCCCATTTTGCGGTCAGCGTCGTATTTTTTTCAAGCGCGCGGCCGTCCTTTCCCCAATCCGCGTCCGTCCAAACATACGGCTGGTCGCCGCTCTCTTCCCAGCCGACAAAGCTGTATCCGTCGCGCACGGGATTTTCGGGCTTTCTTACGCTTAGATAATCGAGATTCTGCTCTTGTTCGTTTTTCGAATTGATCAGTGTATCGTCCGCCTCATCGCGCAGGGTGAGGTTGACCTCGACTTCCTCATCCCCTCTTATGACCGATCGTGCGCCGGCGTCCTGATACTCATTCGCGATCGCGCCCTTGCCGTCCGCCGCCGCGCCGCCGTTTAGATCAAAGGACACCGTAAACATTTCGCGCATGGGAATATTGTAGTCCACAACATCGCCCCAGACGCCCTCCGCATTCTTTAGTTTAGCCATCGTTTTGAGCGTCCACGGACCTATATATTCATCTGCCGGATACCAGTCTTCGGTTTCGCCGTGAGGGACGAAAATGCGTACGGGCGGTTCGTTCTTTGAGAAAATCGAGTCGTATTCATCTCTGTGCTCGCCGTAGCCCACGGTGAATACGGGCTTATTGTGGTACGGCGCCACCCCTTCATCATTCTTTTTTCCGGCGGCAAGCGGCGTTAGATCACCCAGCTTATCGTGATCCCAGCCGGTAAAAATCGCTTGAATGGGCGCGCCCTTTAGGACAAACGTCCCCGCGCCCAGCACCTCCAGCTTTTCGCCGAACACGACCCGGATCGGATTGTCCCAATCGGGGTTCCAAGGCTTGTACGTCTCCTTGAAGGACTCGAAAAAGCAGTCCCCGCGAAAGACGGCCACATTTTCGAGGCCCTTGATGTAATCGATTTGTTCCTGCTGCTTTACGACGTTGCCTTCGATGATCCGGACGGTATCGGGCAGCTCTATCCCGCCCACGTAAGCGTTCGAGCCGTCCGGAGAAAACGAATTACCATCCAATCGGGTGAGCTTGTGGTAAAAGGGCTGAAGCTCGCGTGCGGTAAAATACCGCTTGACGTCCGTCGGGGAATCCCCTTTCCAGGCTTTGGACAGCGAAACCTCTGTTTTCCAGTCGTCGACCCCCCAAAACGCGCTGTAAATAAATCCGAAATCGTCATAGTAGCACGAAAGTGTGACATCGCCCGCAATATCGACGGTGTCGCCCGACAAATACAGCTCTTCGCCGTCGTCGTACACGCCGTTATAACCCGCATCCGGATCGGCCTCGTCTATAAAAAGGCCGCGCAGGATTTCCGTCTCTAAATCATCGCCGTTGTTCTCCATGGCAACGTGCGTGCCGTCCGCTTTGTTTTTATAGGGCGCGATATTTCCAAACAGCTCCCACACCTTTTCGTGCGTAAAGGTGAGCGCCCCCGCCGGTACAGAGACGGTCACATCCGCCTCGCTGAACGTTCCGACGCCGAGCTTTCGCGAGCCGCCGTTTAGCTGTATCGTCAGCGTATGCGCGGCGGGCGGCTCGGGGGGTTCGCCGCCCTCGTCCGCATACACCGGCAATACTCCCGCCATTGCGCTAAAAAAGCTGAGCGCAAGGATCACCGACAAAATACCCCACATCAGGCGCTTTGTCTTGCTGCAAATTTTTTTCATCCTCTATTCCTCCTTACAAATAATATTGGTTTTTATCCTCACGGCTCGGCCGGCGTCACGCCCGCGTCAGCCCTTATAAAAATTGCCGAGATAGTCCACATTGAGGTTTAAAAAAGCCTCGGTGTACGTGGTTGTAAAATACGATTCCTTCCAGCCGGTGGTCTCCAAAACGCCCTTAAACTTGCCGTACGCCGACTCGAAATCGCCCTTTGACGCCAGCACGGTCTTGAGCGCCGATTCGATCGCGCCGCGCCTGCCCCACAGGCTTTCGAAGCCGCCCAGGTCATTGTCCTACCAGCCGTCGATACCCGGCGAACGTGCAAGCTTGACCTTTTGCTTGTCGGAGTTTACCGCCGCGGACGAGAAGTACACGTTGACAAGGCTGGAGAGCTTGCTGAGGTCGTATATACATTTGGGATGATCCTTACTGCCGCCGCAATAAAAGAACGGGAACACGGGCTGCGCCGACTCGATCGCGCCGTTGCTGAGGTTGTAATTTTGCACATCCTTTCCGAGCGACGCGGTGCTGTACACCATTTGGTTGACAAGTTCCTCGCTCTTATACTGCCGCACCGTCTTGCCGTCCACCTCCTTTTCCTCAAAGAGGCCTGCGGTTTCGGGCCCCCAGGCAAACAGCTTGTCGCCAAGCTCGGACGCCTGAAAATCCAGCCAGCGCAGGATTTGCGGAATATCGCTTTCTCGCACGCTGTCCTTAAAAATGGATACGCCCGAGGGGCCGGGCACGGCGTTTACAAAATATTCAAACCGCTCGTTTTGCGGAATTTTCATGTATACCTTGCGGTAGTTGACAACGGTATCGTCGCCGAGCGTCGCGATATTTCCGGCAGGCATACAGTTGGGCGGGTACGCGATCGCGTAGTAACCGCGATTCAATTCGCTTTGTATCAGCGAGTTTGCGTTGATCAGGCCGTACTGGCTCGCGTACCGGCCTTCGGCGATGATTTCCACCCATTTTTTGAGCTCGGCCTTGTAAAAGTCCTGCGCGGCCATGACCTTGCAGACCTGATCGATCGCATCCCAATAGGTAAACATCGTGTTGGTATACGTCGCCGTCGCGCCCATCAAAAACGGAAGCAAAATCCCCAAAAAGCTCCAGGTGTCGCGGTCGTTTCCGTCTCCGATCAGCATGGGCTCGACCCAGCGCTCGGCGTTTATCCGGTATTTATACGTGCCGTCCGGCTTTTTCGTATTGCGGATCGCGCCGTAAATCTTGGGCAAAAACGACGTGCGGAACGCCTCCGCCGACGTGATCGGGACGTCAAACAGATCGGCCTCGGTAAAATACCCCTGGCTGTCGAAAAGCGCCTGTATCTCGCCCTGCGTCTTGGCCGAAGGATAGGCGTCCTTTAGGATGTCCTCGCGCACCAAAACGTACGGGTAATAGTCGTGATTGTATTCGAACATCATGGATTTGGTCTTGTCCGCGCCCTGGTCCACCTCGGTGAGGCTGACATTTCCAAGCCCGAAGGGCACCGCGTACACCTTGCCGCGCTGGCCGCCGTTTATGGTACGAACCGTCCAAACGGACTCGGGCATACGCGCCTTGATCGTCGGGCAATACTTGTCTATGTACTCGGTCAGGTCGTATACCTCGTCGGTGTCTATCCAGGCGCTGCCGAAGGCGATGTCGGGGAGCCCTGTCGTCAAAAGGTCGCCAAACCGCACCGCCGCCGTCTTGCCCGCGTTGTCGATGAGCTTGTCCGTGTTGATCGAAACGCCCGTCACACGCTTGATCTCGGCGGAAACGATGTCGTTTGACGAGGTGTACCGCTTAAAGCCGCCCATTTGATTGGTATTCCAGGCGACAAGATCCAGCTTGATCTCCTCCTCCCACGAGGCGAGCCTTGCGCTGTCCGTGACGCTCTTGTCCAGCCACTCGTAATTTTCGTCGATAACGGCGCTGTCCGGCAGGCCGGACTGACAGCCGAGCAAAAATTGCGGAACCAGACAGACCGCGATCATCGCGCACAGGGTTTTTAACCACTTTTTTTTCATCCTACTTTCTCCTTATCTGACCTTCGTTTTTTCTACCGTTCGGGTTCGGGAAAAAATGTTGTGCGCACATGAAAAACAGTTCCGGCTATTCCTTGACGCCGCCGATCATGACGCCCGAAATAAAATAGCGCTGCAAAAACGGGTAAACGAGTATGATCGGCAAGGTTGACACGATGATCTGCGCGGACAAAATCGAATCCTTTGACACGCTTCCCGACGAGTCGCCCAGCAACCGCCCGCTCGCGAGCGCCTCGGCGATCATCTCCTGTATACGCGCCGCCTCCTTGAGCGATTGCTGGAGGTTGAACTGCATGGTGTACAGGCTGGCGCTGTTGATATAGTAGAGCGTGGTCGTCCAGTCGTTCCAATGCCCGACCGCGTTCCATAACAAAATGGTGGCGACAACGGGCATGGACAGCGGAAGCATGATCTGAAACATGATCCTAAGCTCGCCCGCGCCGTCGATCCGCGCCGATTCGCGCAATGATTCGGGGACGGTCAAGAGGTAGGTGCGGATGATGACCATGTTGTAAAAGCTGAACGCCGTGGGCAGGATATACACCAAAAAGCTGTCATACACCTTGATTTTTGCGTACACGATATAGGTCGCGACGATTCCGCCGCCGATAAACATGGGCAAGGTCAAAAACGCGACGATGATGCGTCTAAAGCGCATATTTTTGCGCAAAAGCCCATACGCGGCCATGTATGTGACAAGCAGCGAAAACAACGAGCCGATGACGACGCGCAGCGCCGTGATCTTAAAGCCCTGCCACATGGAGGGGTCGCTCAAGGTGACGTGAAAGTTGTTCCAGGACCACACGCGGGGGAAAAACGAAATGCCGCCAAGCTCGGTATCCGCGGCGGAATTGAGCGACTTTGCCAAAATATTGATGTACGGCGCGAAAAATACAAACGCCATGGCCAGCATCAACGCGTAGTTGATGATGACAAAGGCCTTGCGCGCGGACGAAATCCGCACTTTTTTTGTATGCAGCGCTGCGTCCATCCCGCCCCCTACCACATCGAAACCGAGCTGACTTTTTGGGAGATTTGGTTGGCGCCCATCGTCAAAATGAGCGCAATCACTCCCTGAAGCAGCCCCAGCGCCGTGGTCATACTATGCTTGCCCTGCATCAGGCCAAACTTGTAGACGACGGTGGAGATGACCTCGGTGTTCCAGGAAATATCGTTTTGCAAGCCGTACACCAGCTCGAAATTGGAGCCAAAAATCTGTCCCACGCTCATGATCAGCAAAATCATGGCGGTGGGCACCAACGCGGGCAGCGTGATATGAAAGACCGACTTCCACCTGCCCGCGCCGTCTATTCGCGCCGCCTCGTACAACTCGGGACTGATCCCCGAAATGTTGGACAGGTAGATGATCGAGTTCCAGCCGATCCCCTTCCAAACGGTGACGAGAATGTACGTCGGCAGAAAAAACTCGCCTTTATCCAAAAATATGGTGCGCTCCAAGCCGATCAGCTTTAAAAAATCGTTGATCGCGCCGTACTGGGACAGCAGCGTCGTCACCATGCTCGTCACGGCGATCCAGGACAAAAAGTACGGCAGGTAGCTGACGGTCTGTACCACGCGCTTAAACATTTTTTGCCGTATCTCGTTTAGAAACAGCGCAAAAATCAGCGGCGCGGGAAAATTGATCAGCAGGGTGAGCGCGTTGATATAAAAGGTGTTCCAGATCGCCTCGGGCAGTCCCGGGGTCTTAAAAATCTCGGCAAAGTTTCCAAAGCCGGACAGCGCCGCCCAGGGGCTTCCTAAAATGCCCAGCTTGGGAGAATAGTCCTTAAACGCGATCAGCAATCCGAAAATGGGCAGATAAATAAAGACAAACGTGACGATGACCGCCGGCATGGTCATTAAAATATGGGGCAGATCGCTCCTCAGCGATTGCTTTTTTGCGGGTTTTGCACTATCACTGCGCATCGCTTTTATCATGGTTCCACCTTTTATGACGGCACGGTATCGCTCTTTCGACTTCTATAATACGATTATATAGGAATTCTCTGGTCAATACAAGAAATAAATGATATACTTATGGCAAAAAGTTAAGATTTCACGAGGGCGGTTATGATTCTTTTCGAAAAACATCACTCCGACGACGGAGACAAAATCTACAATTATTTTACCGAAAGCATCAGTCAAATAGCCAATATTCATCACAGCTTCGAGTTTGTCCACGTCATCGAGGGCCGGATCGAGATGCGCATCGACGACCGCGAATACACGATAAACGAGGGTCACGCCGCGCTCATCTTGCCCAATCAGTCGCACGCTTACACCGCAAACGGCAGATCCAAGGCGTATTTGTGCATTTTTCCCAGCTTGCTTTTGCAGGATTTGTACGAGCAAACCAAAAAAACCGCCTCCGCCACGCCCGTCTTTCCCTTTGACGCGCAGGACTTTGCCGCCGTTTTGACGGACAAAAGCAGCAATCCCTACCAAATCAAGTCCCAGCTCTACAAGATCGCCGC
Organism: Clostridiales bacterium; assembly: GCA_031255775.1. Lineage (GTDB taxonomy): Bacteria > Bacillota > Clostridia > Christensenellales > Pumilibacteraceae > JAIRRW01. Next base: position 13,320 of record JAIRRW010000018.1, on the reverse strand, counting down.
GCTCTATTACGACGGCCTGACGCCCATTTCGAGAAACAGCAAGTACTCCAACATCGTCTCCAACGTCATCGTCTATATCGAAAACCATTTTACCGGTAATATTTCGCTGAAAAATCTGGCAAAAGATTTAGGATACGACTATCACTACCTGTCGGGAATCATCTTTAATATGCTGCACATCAATTTTTTGGGGCTTGTCAATCAATATCGAATCAATTATGCCAAACAGCTGTTAAAGGATTCTGAAAAAACCATGACCGAGATCGCGTCGCTGTGCGGGTACAACTCCATACGCAGCTTTAACTACAACTTTTTGAGCCTCACCGGCGTCGCGCCCAAAACGTATAAGTCCGGCACAAACCTTGCCGCCGATAAGGATCGCAAATGACCCAAAGCGCCCTTAGATGATCTTTTTTTCGGGTACCGTATCGCTGCACAAAAGGCGGTCAAGCTCCAGCGTTTCCCCGCTCTGCACGATGATTTTTTCGCCGCCTGCCAGCACGATCTCCACAAAAACCCGCCCGCCGATCACCTCGGCCTTCAAAAAGGGGACAACGCCCTCCGTCCAGTCGGCAAGCGCAAGCAGCGGCACTCTAAGCGGCGCCCTTACCGGCTTAAACGCGACGGTGTTTTCGCGGCGGTTGACCGAAAGCCCCGCCGCCGCCGCGGTATAGCCCAGGACGGCTATTCCGCGCGGATAGTACCTTAGGCCGTTCCAGCCGTAGGTGTCGATAAAGCACCCGCCCCGCCCGTCGCTGTTTTCAAAGCCTTCAAAATCACGGTACGAATCGAGATTGGACAGCATATCCACGCCAAAATATGCCGCGCAAAGGTCGCGCCAGATATTTTGCGATATCCAGACGTTTGCCTTGTCCGTGCTGCTGTGCGTGCCCCCAAACCGCGTCCGGCACTTTTTTTCGGAGCTGATTATATCCGTTTTCAGCCGGCCTAGGTCAAATGCGGGCATTTCGCCGCACAGCATGGGAAATAATAAGCCGTTGCCGGTATAAATCGAATAGGCCTGACCGCCCTTGTCCTCGGCCGTGTCGAAATTGCCCCGATAGAGGTTGCCGACCGAACGGATTTTTTTGGACAGCGTGACGGCGTAATGGTCGGTCGTCCAGGCGTTATTTTCGATCGTGTTCACGATTTTTGCCGCCTGTTCGCTGCATTTTTGCGCATAGCCCAAGCGGCCGAACACCGTAAACAGCTTTTCTGACGCCAGGTACGCGGCGTATTGCTTGACCCCCAGATAGACCTGTTCCTCCGACAGCTGAATCTCGCTCGACGCGTCGTCTATGGTGTTGGCGGTGCCGAGGTTTGCAAGTCCGTTGCCCGTCAGGTCGCAGGATATGCCAAAGTCGATCAGCTTTTCTAAAAGCCCGATGTACTTCCCCGTGGCCTCCTTGCGCGCGGTAAAGCTGTCGTAGGCGTAGAGCAGCAGGATGAAATTGCAGTTTTCCTCTATTTCCATGTTGTGCGGATATGCCTGCCCGCCCAGCGTCAAAAATACGCCCAGGTCATGGGGCATATACCCGCCCTTTTCGCGCGCCGCCCAATTTTCCAGCTGCATTTCCAAAAGCTCCGGCCAGCAGAACAGGTAAAAGGGCGCGATGTTGTATTCCACGTCAAGCGTCGAATGAAACATACAATTCCCCTCGTATACGGAAAACCGCTCCCCGCCTTCGTCCGATACCACCCACCAGGTGTTGGAAAAATAGCTCCTCAGCGTAAAGCCGAGAAAGGAGACGTATGACTGGCCCAGCGACGAATTTTCGAAAATATCCGCAAAGCGCTGTGATTTTGCGGTGTCGCCGGTATACCGCTCTATCGCCTTGGCCGACACCTCAAAGACGTCCGAAAACCTGCGGGTATACGTAAAGCGGTAGTAGGCGCTGCCCTCTTTAAGCACGGGATCGCCCGAAAAACCGGAGATGACAAAGGCGGCCTCAAACGGCGCGCCGTCCCCTGCCGCCCCGTCAACATTTATGGTTTTTTTATGGATTTTGTGCGGGCAAACGGTGTCGATAAACAGGCTTCCGCGTATGCCGCCGAGGCCGAACGGGTTTTCTTTTAGCAATGTCTTTAGGTAGTCGGGGTCTTGGTGATGGATATGGTCGTCCGCAAGGACAAACCTGTCCTCCAGTAACAGCCCGCCCCGTTTTTCGAAAAATTCCGAAGCCTCCGCCGTACAAAACACCGTTATCTTTTTTTGCCCCTTATCGGCCTTGCGCCCTCTTAGCTTGCGTACGGACGCCGTCACGTACAGCGCGGGAAGCAGCGAAAGCGCCTCATCCTTGGGATAGAAGGGCGCGGCAAACCTAAAATCGCACTCGATGCCGAGCGTATAGTCACGGCACTTGAAAAGCACGCCGTCAATCAATTCGTGCTGTTCGATAAACTGAAAGTCGCTGCCCCTCTCGCCAAAGCACAGGGTTCGCCGCTGTCCGTCGCAAGCCACGCCAAAATTGATAGGGACGGGCTTGTCGAAAAACCGCCCTATCGGCGACAACCGTATCTCGCGCAGGCGCGGCCTAAAATTGACGGATATCCGCGACCCCAGTCTTGCGATGATGCTTTCCTTTAGGTTTCCCATGCTTGCTCTCCTTGCTCTCCTTGCTTTCCCGATACGGGGACCGCGTTTGCCCGGCGCCGCCCTTAGGGCGGGTCTACCGTAACACCGCGTCGACCACCAGCAATAGCCCGCCGCCCGGCGGGACAAACAACGTCCGCTCCGCCCGGTAAATCCCTTTCTTGCCGACATATTCGCCCGATTTTGGGTCAAACCAACACGCGCTTATCTCTTTTGCGTCCAGCATTTGGCAATTGGCGTAAAACGCAAGGCCGTGCCGCGCATACACATACGCGTAGCTTTTGCCCGTTGCCGAAACGAGCGACAGCTTTTCGCTGTCGTCGTCGACATACGCGGCCGCCGCAAAATCCGGCGACGGCGTCAGCGCGGAAAAGTCCCTGGACAGCATGAGGTCTTTTAAAAACCGGAGCTGCTCCGCGCCCGGCGCAAAAATCGCTTCCCGCCACGTCTTTCCGCACATGGGCGCGCTTGCCGTATTGCACTGCCACACCGCGTGATGCCCGTACACCACGCCAAACGCGCCGGAAAGGACGTTGATACAGTTGTCCGCTCTGACGTCGCCGTCATCCCAGTATCCATACGCGGGCTTCCAGCAAATCGGGTGATCCTCGTATCGCGATTCCCCGTCGATAAACGGCTTTTGTTCGGCCTTGCACCGCGCTAAAAGGATTTGGGGCTTGCGGGCAAAATCGAGGCCGTGTCCCGATTGCGTCATATGAAAGTCGATATAGTCCCTATGCGGGACAAAATCGGCGGACGAATGGCTTCCGTTTGGGTGAAAGCTGATCAGATTTTTGGGCATACCCGCTTTGAGCACGGTTCCCATCGCGTCCGCAATGGCCGTGTGCCGCTCGGTTTCGAGCGGACGGTCGCCGCCCAGTATCCAGAGAATATTGGCTTTTTCCCGGTACCTGTCCACCAGCTTTTGCGCGTAATCCGCGGCGGACCGCGGCGTAAATATCTCCGGCCCCGTCCCCCATTTTTGGTTGAATTTATCTCCCCAGGTCGGCAGAAGTCCCAAAAATAAGCCCTGCCTTTCCGCCATACCCACCAGCTCGTCCAGATGCGCAAAATACCCCGCGTCAAGCGTGACTGTCTCCTCGTCAAAACGGACAAGCGGCGTGTGCCCCTGCGCGTTGGGCGTATTGAGCCCGTCCTGCTCGGCGAGGATCACGGTATGAATGACGGTGAATCCCTGCTTTTTTCTGACCGAAAAATACGTCGCCGCCTCCTCTTTTGTCAGGCGGTGAATCAGCTCCCACGCCGTATCCGCGAGATAAAAAAACGGTTTTTCGCCGTAAAACAGCTTTCTTTTGGTCTTATCTACCGTCAAATACCGCATTTTTCTCTCCTAAAACGAAACAAATATGCCAGGCTTTCTCGCGCCCAAATCTGCTCGGTCTGCTGCATTTTCGCGTTGTCCTCATCGGGCAGCCACGACTCGACGATCCAGGATATGCCGCCGCTAAGCCTGTTTTTTGCCGTATCGAGGTCAAGCATTCCCCGCCCCGTTTGCGTCCCGCTCACGACAAAGCCCATGCTGTCCGCGCGTCGTCTTATCGTATAGTCCTTGCAATGGAAGTTTACGGTATGCCTTGCAAGCGCGCCGATCACCTCCGAAAAGCCTTCGCCCTGCCCCAGACTGTTGACCGCGTCCAAGCACACGCCCAAAAAAGGGCTCTTTACGCTTTCGATCAGCTTGGAAAACCAGGCGGCGGGATAATGGTCATGATTTTCGACCGCAAGCGTAACGCCCGCGCTTTCGTACTCCTTGATCACGCGCCCGATCATGCCCTGCGCCTCTAAAAGGCCGGGTCTTGACTCGCGGCTGTGCGGCAGGGTGCGGACAAGCGTTGCGCCCAAGCTTTTTGCGACGGCGAGATGGCGCATCAGATTTTCGGGCGACAGCCCTGCCGTCCCGACCTCCGGCGCTATTCCGTTTTCTTGCGCCGAAAGCCGCAGCCGCTCCAGCTCTTTCGCGCTTAGCCCGTCAAGCGGCAGGTTGTCCGCAAACTGAAAAACCTCCGCCCTTAGCTCCGCCGCGCGCTCGATCAGCCGCAGCGCGGCCTCTTTTTGCCGCGCCGCGCAAAATGCGGGATATGCCCATGTCGAAAGGCCTATTTTCACCGCTTCGCCCCGTCTCCGTCGAGGTGCAGCATCTGCGCAAGTACCTCCCGGATCCGCTCCTTTTTAAAAACGTCCTTCCAGTTCTCGCGCAAAATGTGCTTTTTTCCGTACTCGACGGCAATCATCGCCGCGTCCGAAAAGGGATTGCTGCTCTTTAGGACGATGGCTAGCGGGATTTGGATGTGCCCCAGCAAAAACGATTCCGCCGCCGGCCTCGGCACACCCATGCCGACCGCCTCGTCGATGGCCTCCTTCATGACCGTGGCGCACATCGCAATCACGACCTCCGCGGCGGCGGGCTCTAAAATCGCCATCTGCTCGACGGTGATCCGATGGCTTTCCTTGACGGGCGAAAACATACGGCGGCAGAGTTTTTCCGCCTCCGAAAATTTGGCTTCCTCGCCCGACAACAGCGCGATGACAATGTCCTGCTCCGCCGCGATCCCGCCAAACAAATCCGCCTTTTCCTCGGGCGTGCTGCGCTCGCCAAACAGCGGCGGATGGCAGGGGTGTGTCACCACAAAGGTGCAGTCGCCGCGCAGCGTGAGCTTGTCGGCATACGCGGCGGCAGGGTCCAACGTGATGACCGTCGCGCCGCTCTTTAGCTTGGGCACATACTGCTTTGTCAGCGCGGGCAAGGCGGCATCGGGCGCGGCAAAAACCAAGCTGTCGGCGGACGCCGCCGCCTCGTCCGTTTCCATTAGGGTGACGCCGCTTTTTTGCAAAAACGCGCGGCCCTCGGGACTGATTTCACAGCCCACAAAGGGCAGCCCCGCTTTTTGCAGGTTGGGAAAGATCCTTCGCCCCATCTTTCCGCCCGCGCCGATCAGCGCTATCATATCGTTATCTCCTCCCTATTGATTTCGCGTTTTTCATCGCTCGAACGTATGGCCGCAAAGACCAGCCGCATACTCTCTATGTTGTCGGCCAATGAGGTCTCCGCCTGCTTTCTTGCGGTAAAGGCGCTTTTCAGCGCCGACAGGCACGCCGGAATGGAGTGAAACACCTGTGCGCCGTGTACCTTCCAGTCCTCGTCCGGGATGTAGCTGAGCCGCTCCGGCGGATCGTCGTAGACGACCTCGGTTTTTCCGTTTTGCGTTTTGACGACGCGGCTCATTTCGTCCAAAACCAGCGTGCCGTTTTCGCACTCCGCCGCCACTCTGTATACCGGCCTATTGACCAGCATACAGCTGACAACGGGGACCCGCCTGAGCTTGAGCACGGATACCGCCGTGTCCGGGACCCTCAGCCCCCGCGTCACCGTGCCGCATACGGCGGCTATCGTTTCGGCCTCGCCGAACAAAAACCGCATGGTATCAAAGATGTGCGGCCCCATGTCGCGCAAAACCATGTGGGGCATGACGGACAGCGCCGGCTGTTTTAGGAGGATGGCGCGGTCGGGCGAGCGCATTTGTATGTCGGCGCGAAGTACCCCGCCCAAGCCGCTTTCCGCAAGGATTTTTTGAAAGGCCGTGTACTGCGGCTGATAGCGGAAATTCTCGTGTACCGCCGCCCATATACCGCTCATTTTGACAAGCCGCGCAATTTCCGCGCATTCCTCCGCCGTGTTGGCCAGCGGCTTTTGACAAATCATAGGCTTTTTGAATTTTGCGCACAATCTTGCGATATCGAGGTGTCCCGCGGGGTCGGTAATAATATCCGCCACGTCAAAATCGTTGTCGATAAACGCTTCCTCCGCCGTTTTGAACACCTTTTTGATGCCGAAACGCGCGCAAAACGCCGCCGCGCGGTCGTACGAACGGTTCCACGCGCCCGCGACCTCCACGCCGACCGCCTGCCATGCCGCTGCCTGAAAGCCCGCCCAATACCCGGTGCCGAACACTGCCACCCTCATACCCGTCCCTCCAGCGAAAACACCGCCCGCGCGGTCTTGTACAGCATTTGCGCCAAGTCCTCGCCCGATGCCGCCGCGCGGTACTTGGCAAGCTCTACCGGCAGGTTGACCGTATGGTCGGACGAAAACATGATTCGTTTCGCGCCGATGTCCTTCAGCGCTTTTTTTAGGTTTAGGATGTTTAGCCAGCTGGGCTCCAAAAAAACATTTTCATGCCTTTTTGCAAGCAGGAGCGCCTGCGTAAAAAACAGGTCCGTACCCGCGTGCGCCACCACGATCCTCACGTCCCGATATTCCTCCGCCGCCTCAAAGAGCCGCGCCGGGTCGGCAAACGGGATCCCCGCGCCGGTGTGCACCATGAGCGGAACCGCGTACCGCCGCGCCGCCTCAAAGCACCGCCGTCCGTCCCTTGAGCCGGGCAATGCCGCGTGCGCAAGCGGATGCAGCTTGATCCCCACAAACCCCAGCTTTTTGACGCAACGCTCTATCTCGTCAAAATACACCCGTTCGCCCAGGTGCGGATCGACCGACGCCATGCCGAAAAATTGGTTTTTATGCGACAAACACAGCGCGTATATGCGGTCGTGGTACCGCCGAACCTCGTCGATGTCGGGGCGGGGCGTAAACGGCTGGACGATAGACGCCGCTATCCCGTACGCCGCGTGGCCGCCAAGCAAGCCCGACTCCGTTTCCTCCTCGTCGAAAACGCAGTCATACCCCAAGTGCGCGTGTGCGTTGATGACCGTCATACGTCCGCCTTTACGGGATAGAGCAAAAAGGTTTTGATCTCGTACGGGGAAAATTCGCAATGAAACGAATTTTTCGACCATGCTTTTTTGCTGATTGCCCGTTCCGTCATGTCGCTCTCAAACAACGCGCCGATGGGAAAACCGAGGTTGACCGTCGCGGTTCGCCGCTGTCCGTACCCCTCGTATACGCGAAGGACATAGCCAGATCCGTCCTCGGATTTTTTAAGAGTTTCGGGGAAAATCCCGTCCGCGGCAACCGAAACCAGCGAGAATGTGTCCGGCAGAACGCCGCTTTGCCGGGTGATCGGGCAGGCCGTGAGCGGATTGTTAAACAGGTACGCGCGTTCGACGACGCCCGCCGTGCGATAGTCGCCCTCATGCGGCAGCAGCGCATACGTAAAGACGTGTTCGCCCTTGTCCGCGTCCGCGTACGGATGCATCCCCGACTTTAGCAGGGTCAGCCCCAGCGTGCCGTCCTTGACGCTGTGTCCGTATTTTGCGTCGTTTAACAGGGCGACGCCGTACCCAAACTCCGATATATCCACAAATTTATGCGCGCACGTCTCGAATTTTGCGGCATCCCAGCTCGTGTTTTCGTGCGTATTGCGTTCGACACAGCCAAACTGGATATCAAAGACCGCCTTGTCCGACATGATCGCGGTGTCAAACTCGGACTTTAAAACAAGGTGGCGCTCGTTCCAGTCGATGCGCGTTTCAAACTCGATTTCTCTCGTATCGCCGTACAGCCACACCGTCTGCACGATAACGGAGGATAAAAATTCCCGCACAAACCGCAGTCCGCCCCGCGCCCCGTCAGAAATGTATTCGGGCGGCGCGGCCGCCGTTATTCTCGTGCCCTTTTCGCGGTAGTAGGCCTTTAGCTCCCAGTTATCGTACTCGTACGGCAAATCCTCGTACGCGGTCATGCGGTTGCCCGTCCCGCCCTTTTTGATCACCTCGCGGCGCGCTTTTTTGTCGTAAAGCGAAACAATCTCGCCGCCCGCGTTAAACCTGAGCGACCAAAACCCGTTGACAATGGACAGGCCGCGCGCCGTGACGCCCGAACGCGTCTTTGCGTCCTCTACTACCCTGTAGCCGTTGGCGGGAATGCCGCGCACAAAAACGGTTTTTCCGTCCGCGCGCACCGCGCCGTCGGTTAAAAACGGGTTGGGATTAAAGACAAGCAGTCCGTCCGCCCTTGCCTCCGCCTTGTTTTGAATTGCCCCGTGCGCGGCGGCGATCGCGCCGCCGAGGATAGAAAACACCTCCGCGTATTCCCTGTCCGCCTCGGCATACACCTCGCCGATTGAGGAACCGGGCAGAATGTCGTGGAATTGATTGGTCAGTATTTTTTCGAGCGCAATATCCAAATCCCGCTTAGGATAGGCGATTTTTAGCAGCGTTTCGCTCAAAACGCTCAGCTTTTCGGCATTTAAAAGGGCGTATTCGCTCTTGCGGTTATTTTTTTTCGTTCGACCCACCGAGGTGTAGGTGCCGCGATGAAACTCGAGATACAGCTCGCCGCACCATCTGGGAACCGGCTTGTTTTTTAGGTTTTTTATTAGGGTCTTGCGAAAGCCGTCCACCGTGGAGAACACGGTTTTACAGCACCCGTCCACGCCCTTGGCGAGATATTCGACAGTCTCTATCATATCCCTTGTCGTCCCGCCGCCGCCGTCGCCGTAGCCGTACGGCATCAAAACGTCGCCGCTGAGCGCCTTGTCCGAAAACCGCTTGTATGTGCCCGCGATCTCTGCGGGGCTTCCGTCGCCGTTGTATGTGGTAAGGCTGGCCGAGGGCGTGTCCCTGCTTGCCTTTTGGGTCGTGATAAAATAGGTGAGCGTTTCCGTCCCGTCGATGCCCCGCCACAAAAATACGTCGTGCGGCATACGGTTGGTATCGTTCCAGCTGATTTTTGAGGTGACAAACAAGTCGATCCCGCATTTTTTTAGTATTTGCGGCAGGGCGGCGGCGTACCCAAACACGTCGGGCAGCCACAGTACGCGGTTTTCCGTGCCGAATTCCTCTAAAAAGAACCTCTTGCCGCACAGCAGCTGCCGCACCAAAAATTCGCCCGAGGTCAGATTGCAGTCGGCCTCCACCCACATCCCGCCCTCGGTCTCCCACCGCCCCGAACGGACATATCCGCGAATGCGCTCGTAAAGCGCGGGCGCGTTTTCCTTGACGTAGCGGTACAGTCTTGGCTGCGAGGACATAAAGGTATAGCCCTTATACCGCTCTAACAGCTCCGCCGCCGTCGCAAACGACCGCACGGCCTTTTCCTCGGTCTGCCGCTTTTCCCACAGCCACGCGACATCGATATGGGTGTGACCCACGCAGTGAACAGTCGGCAGTCCGGCGGCGTACAGGTTTTTTTCGCCGTCGATAAACGCGGTTGCCGCCGATACGCTTTGATAAAATTCGGCGGAACGCGGCTCTTTTAGGTCCAAAATTTGTGCGGCTTTGACCAGCGCGCGTGTCAACGCGGCGTACGGACGGCTCTCCCCGTTTTGATATTCGAGAATGCCGATCAGCGCCTTAAAACGTACCGCAAGCGCCTGGACGCGCTTGTCTAAAAAGTACAGCCCCGCCGTAAAGCTAAGCGGCTTTTCGACATCCGTACCCGTGTAGGCATAGACGTCAAAAACAACGGCTCCGCGCCGCGTGACGATTCCGTCGTTGTGGTTGGTGTCCATCGCCTGCTTGATTTCGCGGTTTTCGTACAGCAGCATCTGTGGATTTGTCGCGTCCCAGCCCTCCGCGCCGCTCCGAATATCCAGCAGCACCTCGGTATGCCGATCGGTTTCGGGTATGTCCGCGTCAAAACGAAAAAAGAAATGCGCGTTCTTTTTTCCGCCCCAGACACCCTCAAACGGCCTCAGCTCGCTGTCCTTTGGAAAATGGCCGCAGGCAATATACCCGCACTCGGCAAACCGAATATCCGTGAGGCGCTTGTACAGCGTCCTTTCCAAGGCGCGCAAATAGCTTTCGAGATGCTTGAGCCGCAATATCTCACTCATAGTCCGCTCCTTTTTTGACCGCCGGATACGAGCCGTATACGCCAAAGGCACCGTGATCGTGTAGTCAGCTTATTCATGGCAAAAATCCGCCTATTTTCCCATTACTTTGCGGGGTTCCGTCTATTTTGAGCGACGAATCCGCGCCGCATTCGTAACGCGCGTTTTCAAGGTCCAGCACCAAAAAGTCGTTGCCGCAAAACTCTACCGTATGCCCCTGTACCTCCGCTAAAACCGAAAAATAGTTGTTTGCCTCCAGCGCCGCGTCGGCGGTAAACACGACCGTTTTATCCTGATACACACAGCCCATGGGCAGGCGGTTAGAAACCGTGCCCGACCCGTCGAAAATCTCCTTTATCCGCTTTGCGGTCGGATACTCCGTAAAGGCCGCGATTGCCGAACGTTTTAGCGAATGGAAATGCGCGTTGCCGTCCCCGCCTATCACAATGAGCTTTCCGCCGCTCGCCCCAAAATCCGACAGCGCTTGGGCGGTCGCTTGACAAATAAAGCGCGGCTCGGCGTATATGACCGTGCTGTAGTGTTGCGTGCCGTAACGCGCTTTTCCCCCTTCGAACGTGACGCTGCCGTTTGTGATTTCGGTATCCGGCGCCAAGTCGCAATTGCACAGCGAAAATACCCCCTGCGCAAACTTTAGGACATTCACCGCGCGGCCCGTCCCTCGGACAATGCGGGACGCGCCGCCGTTGACGCGCCAGTTGGTCACGGCTTCCATTCCGAAAATTATCAGCACATCGCTGGCCGGCTGTGACCGAATTGCGGCGTCCGCGCGTTTTATCTCGCGCTCCGCCGCCATTGCGGCCTCCGCGCTGCCGGGGTTTCGCAAATTATACACGCCCCCCTCGTTTGGGCAGTCCCAGCCCAGATAGTGCACCCGCCCGCCAAAACGCAAGTCGCGCCAGGCGTTGACGGCATATGTATGAAGCTGCTGCGTTCCGCCCGAGTACCACATATTGTACGCCACCTTGCCGCCCCACTTGTGCATCAGCGCAAGTCGGACGGGCATGATGCAAAACTCATCGGTCTGGGCATAGTCGCGCTTTACCTCCCACCAATCCAGGCCGTTGTGCAAAATATCCATCGAAAAGTCGTACGGATCGCCCCAATAGGTCGGGTGTACGCCCACAAAGGCGTCATGGCCGAAAACACGCTTTACCGCATCGTAAAACCAATCGTTGGTCTCAACCATGATTCGGCGGATCAGCCCCGTATACCTGTTGACAAAGGCATACGTCTCCGCTTCGTTTCCTTGCTCCGTATACACGAGCGCAAGCAGGTTAGCCTTGATGCTTTGGCCGTATTCGCGAAAAAACCGTGCCTCAAAGCTGCCCGAATAGGGAAACTCGGACACCGTATACAGCCGGTGGCGGTCGCAGTCCAACCGGAGGTTTAGCCCCCACTCGTCGTTTGCCGCGCCCGCGAGCGGCACGTCCTCGTACCTTTCGATAAGCCCCTGATAGAAGGGATAAATATCGGGCGACAAAACGTCAACCGACCTCATATCGTATACAAGCGCCAAAACATACCGCTTTGCGCCGTTGCGCGCGCCGCCGTAAAGCGCCGCTTCGGTCGCGTCGCTTTGATCCGCGACCGAAGCGCGAATTTCGGACAAGGTGCCCGCTTTGTACGCTCCGTCCGCCGCCCTGTCAAAGCACCAGGCGCCCAGCACACGGCCCGCGGTTTTTGCGCCGCCCTTGTCCTGCCTGCCATACAACCTTTTTTCGGCAGCCACGACCGCCCGCCCGTCTTTATCCAGCGTCCCCTCAAAAAAGCGTATGCTCTGCGCCATGGCCGACGGGTATTGCCCGATAAACGCCGGATATTCCTGCCGAATATCGATATCCAACACGACCCCCGTCCCCACGGACGCGAGCCGTCCTGCCGCATGGGCGATCGCGGCCTTTGCCGCCGCGGCCTCCGTCGTGTACCGCAAGGTATTGTGCAGCGAAATATAAAGCAAATCAAAACGGCACCGACCGATTAAACGGTCGATTTCCTCGTCTAAATATTTTTGATCCTCCACCAAATCGTCCGTCCATTTCCAGTAGAGAATATTTTTACTCATCGCGCCGCCTCCCGCTCCGTCCCGCAGACCGCATGGGTATCAAATCTTCATGCCGTCACTGATAGTATATAACAGTACCGTTTGCTTTTTCAAGAAATAAAAGGCTAAGCTATGGCAAAAAGTTAAGATACCGTCGCAACCCCCTTGGATAAAAGCGGTGGAAACAACCTATGCTTCCGCCGCTTTTAACGATATTTTTACTTATAAAACGCTTAAGCCTGGCTTGACGCCTTTATTTCGTGGAAAATTTCTTTGAGCGCGGGATACATTTTTTGGAATATTTCGTACTTTTTGCGATAGGTTTTGACGCTTTTTGCGTTCGGCAGGGTGGTTTTATCGGTTTTAACGACGGCCGCGACCGCGGCGTGCACACTGTCGTACACGCCGCAAGCCGTCATGGCGAGAATCGCCGCGCCGTACGCGGGGCCCTGCTCGGTCTTTAGGGTATGCACGGGCAAATTTAAGATATCCGCGATCATCCGCCGCCAAACGGCGGATTTGGCGCCCCCGCCGCAAAGGTTGGTTTCGGTCGGAGCGGCGCCGCTTTTTCCGGCCGCGTCCAGACAGCTTTTGAGCGCAAACGCGACGCCCTCCATCACCGCCCTGCCCATCTCGCCCCGTGTCGTGCTCCCGGACAGGCCGATAAACGCGCCGCGCGCGTCCACGTCGTTGTGCGGACTGCGTTCGCCCATGAGATACGGCAGGAAAAAGACGCCGCCGTCGCCCGCGCGTTCGACCTCCTCGTTGTACGTTTGATAATCCCGCGCGCCCAAAATATCCTCCAGCCACCAGGTATTACAGCCGGCGGCGGAGAGAATACAGCCCATCAGATGGTACCGCCCGTCCGCGTGGCAAAACGAATGCAGCGCGTTGTCCCCGTCCGCGTAAAACCTCTC
>JAIRRW010000080.1 GCA_031255775.1 Clostridiales bacterium | reverse complement strand
GCCCGTCTCCTTGATGACGCCAAACGTGTCCTCGACGTGCTCTCTCCCGTAAAAACAGGCCGTCGAAATACCCAATTTCATGTAAACGTTCCCTCTTTTTCGCAGTGTTTTCCGCAGTGTTATGTATTATAGCACAGCCAACCGCGTTTGACAACTTTTCTTTTGGGGGGATTGCCCGGATTGCGTGTCAGGCGTATCGCGCGCGATATGGGTAACACGCGTCTGTTAGGAGCGGTCAGATTGCGTGTCAGACGGGCAACAGGCCGGCGGGGGTACGCGGAGTACGCTCCTTTTCTTTTGCGTCTGTTAGGATTGCCCAGATTGCGTGTCAGACGGGCAACAGGCGGCTAGTGGGTGAGGGAGTGTACTTCACGTACATGACCTCACCCACTGGACGCACGTAGCCCGTATCACGCGTGATATGGGCAATCCTGTTCATTTCACTTTACAGCGGGCAACCGCCGCACTCCACCCGAGGAGCCTCTCCCGCCGCTTATCCACGGAACAGGCGGGCTCAAAGACGTCGGCGCCCGCCTTTAGCCGGTCCCAAACGGAGGCGTCATAAAAACCGGCGGTCTGTCCGGCCAAGAGCGCGGCGCCCAGGGCGGTCGTCTCGAATATCGGGGGGCGCACGACGGTTGCCGAGAGAATATCGGCCTGAAACTGCAATAAAAAATTGTTTTGGCTGGCGCCGCCGTCCACGTTGAGGCGGGTGACCTCCGTGTTGAGGTCGCGCTCCATCGCGTGGAGCACGTCAAACACCTGATAGGCGATGGATTCGAGGGCGGCCCGCACGATATGCGCGCGGTCGGTGCCCTGCGTAATGCCCGTCACGATGCCCCGGGCGGCGCTGTCCCAGTGCGGCGCGCCCAGCCCGACAAAGGCCGGAACCACAAAGACGCCGCCGCTGTCCTCGACCGACCGCGCCACCGCCTCGCTCTCCGCGGCGGAATCGATCAACTTTAGCCCGTCGCGCAGCCACCGGACGACCGCGCCCCCGACAAAGACGCTGCCCTCTAAAACATACGACGGCGTGTCGCCCGGGGTCGCGGCCAGCGAGGTGATGAGCCCGCGCTTGGAGCGCACACATTCCGTCCCCGTGTTCATCAAGAGAAAGCAGCCGGTGCCGTAGGTGTTTTTGATGTCGCCCTTGGCCGTACAGCCCTGTCCGTACAGCGCGGCCTGCTGGTCGCCGCAGACCGACAATATGGGCAGGCTTTTCCCAAAAACGGCGCTCTGTGTCCGGCCGTACTCGCGGCCGGAGGGGAACACCGTCGGCAGCATGGCGCCGGGGACGGTAAACAGCTCTAACAGCTCGTCGTCCCAGCCCAGCGTGTGGATGTCAAACAAAAGGGTGCGCGACGCGTTGGTATAATCGGTGGCGTGTACCCGCCCGCCGGTGAGCCGATAGAGCAGATAGCTGTCCACCGTCCCAAACAGCAGCCGCCCCGCCTCCGCCCGTTCGCGCGCGCCCGGGACCGAATCGAGGATCCACTTTATTTTGGACGCCGAAAAATAGGCGTCGGCGGTCAGTCCCGTCTTGTCCAGCAAAAGGGCGTCGCAGGCGCTCTCCTTTAGCGAATCCATCAGCGGCGCGGTGCGGCGGCACTGCCAAACGATCGCGTTGTACACCGGCTCGCCGGTCTCGCGGTCCCAAACGACCGTGGTCTCGCGCTGGTTGGCGATCCCCACCGCCTCAATATCGGCGGCGGCCGCCCCCGCCCGCTCCATACACGCCTTGGCCGCTTCAAGCTGCGTGTCGTAGAGCGCCTTGGGGTCGTGCTCCACCCAGCCGGGTCTTGGATACAGCTGCGGCACCGGCCTCGCCGCAAACCCCCGAATCGCCCCCGCCCGATCAAACAGCGCCGCCCGGGAGGCGGTCGTACCCTGATCCAGCGCCAATATGTATTTTTTCATTTTGTATATACCCTTTTTTATTAGGATACCCTATCTTTCAAGAGAAGTCAACGGAATCGCAAAAAAGCGTCATTTGAACAAAAGCGGCAGCGTCATTCCACCGTTTTTAAGGAGGCGTTCATGTCGGTTTTGACGATCTTTCGGTACAGCAAAAGGTCGGTAAAAAACACAAACAGGAGCGACAGGGCGGCGGTGACCGGCCAGGTATACCAACGAACATCGGACAGCGCGCCGAATTCGAGAAAGCCAAAGATGCCGCCGATCCCCAAAAACCCCAGCGGCAGCCCCAACAGTATGCCAAAAACGGCCATGATGAGGACCTCGCGATAGATATAGCGGCTGACCTCCCCGTTTTTATAGCCCAAAACCATCAGCGTGGCGATCTCGCGGCGCCGCTCCTCGATGTTGATATTGGTGAGGTTGTAGATGACGAGAACGGACACGAGCATCGCGCAGACGATGACGATAAAGGCGACGAGCGAAATCATGCTTTCAAAGCTGCCGCCGAGGGAGCTCAGCGACCCGCTGTTTGCGGCGTCGGACAGCGCAAACCCCATAAAGACCAGCGCCGCCGAGCCCATGACCGAGATGACGGTCATAAAAAAATGCTTGAGATTGCGGAAAATATTGCGGAACGTGGATTTATAGGTAAAGCTGAGACGCTTCCACAGGAAGGGGATCCGTTCTAAAAAAACCTTGCCGCCGGGCTTGGGCGCGGGCGGGCGCAGGAGCGCGGCGGGACGCGCCCGCACATACCGCCGAACGACCAGACCCGTGACCAGAATAACCGCAAAAAGCATGATTCCGGCGGCGGCAAGCCCCATGCCGCCGTAAAAGCTGCGCGTCCGCGCAAACATAAAAAAGTTTACGTCAAAAATTTCGTAGACCAGCGGCATGATCGTATAGGTGCCCGCCAGAATGCCGATGAGGCTGCCCAGCGCACAGGCCAAAAAGGCAAACAGCAGGTATTTGACGGCGATTCGGCCGCCGCCCACCCCCAGGGTCCGGCAGCAGGCGATGGACGCGCGTTCCTTTTCGGCAAACCGCGTCATGGTGTTTAACACCACCAGCGCCACCACCACGATAAAAAACGCCGGAAAGATCAGGCCGATCAGCTCGAGCTTGTCCGCGTGGGCCTTGTAGGTCATAAAGCCCTCATGCGAAAAATGCGATAAAAAGACGGGCGCGTCCCCGCCGGACGCCGCAAACAGCGCCTCATATTCGGCAATGGCGTCCTCGACAAAACGCCGGTACGCCTCGCCGAACAGGCCGTGCGCGCGCCCCCCGGCCAGCACGAGATAGACGTCGGTCACAACGGGAAAGGCGGCGTAGGCGCTGTCGAAATAAAAGACCGCGTTCAGCTTTTCGCCGGACGTCCCGTCGGCGCCCGTAGCGGTCTCGGGCATCCGATTAAAGTAGAGCGGATCGGCCGCGACCCCGGTCACGGTCAGCGTCCGCCCCAGCCATTCGACCGTGTCGCCCACCGCGTGACGGCGCAAATAGCGCGAACCGCGTTCGACCAGCACCTCGTCGGCGCGCGCGGGGTACGCGCCCCCGGGCAGCAGCGCGATCCGGTTGACGGCCATGTCCGATAGCGGCATAAAATAAAAGCGGGCGGCGCCCGTCTCGACCGTGCCGTCAACCGCGCTAAACGCCAGCAAGCCGTCCTCGGCGGTTTGCGCGCAGTCGGCAAGCGTCCGAAGCTCGGCGGGCGTAAACCCGGCGGGCGACCTCGACTTGACCCGCAGATCGGGGACGTTTGCCGCATAAAAGCCGCCCGAAAGGCCGTCCCGCAGCGACGGCGCGATCGCGCCCACCCCGTTGATAAAGCCGATACCCACCGCCACGATCGCCAAAATGACGACAAAGCGGCCCAAGTTTTGCCGAAACAGCCGATATACCGTTTTTAAATAGGCGCTCATCACCGTTCGATCTCCGAAATGTCCTTAAAATAAGCCGTCATCACCATTCGATCTCCGAAATGTCCTTGGGCTTTTCGTTTATCTCTATGCGGGCGGCGGCGCCGTTTTTGATGTGGATCACGCGGTCGGCCATGTCCTTTAACGCCGTGTTGTGCGTGACGATGATGACCGTCCGGCGCTGTTCCTTACACATATCGTACAACAGCTTTAAAATCCTCTTTCCGGTGTCGTAGTCGAGCGCGCCCGTCGGCTCGTCGCACAGGAGGATCTGCGGGTTTTTGGCGACCGCCCGCGCGATCGAAACCCGCTGCTGCTCGCCGCCGGAGAGCTGCGCCGGAAAGTTTTTGGCGCGGTCGCGCAAGCCCACCTTTTCTAAAATCCCGGCGGGCGAAAGGCTGCCCTTGCATATCTCCGCCGCCAGCTCGACGTTTTCCTGCGCGGTCAGATTGGGCATCAGATTATAAAACTGAAACACAAAGCCCACGCTGTCCCGCCGGTACAGCGTCAGCTCTCTCGGCGTCAGCCCATGAACCGCCCGCTCCCCGACAAAAATTTCGCCGCCCGTCAAAACGTCCATGCCGCCCAGCATATTCAAAATCGTGGTCTTGCCCGCGCCCGAGGGGCCGACGACAACGGTAAACTCGCCCTCGTCGATCGAAAAAGTCAAGCCGTCCAAGGCGCGAATGACGCCGCCCCCCACCGTGTATTCCTTGACCGCGTCCTGCACCCGAACCATCGTTTTTGCCATATCCCGCTACTCTCCGTTTGCCGTATCCCGCTATTCTCCGCCCCCTATTTTAGCAGTTATCGAACACAATGTCTACTAAATCGCTGCCGCTATCGATAAAATGCCGCTTGCGCTTGCATTTTATCGAGGGATACGGCGCTTTTTTACAAAAAATGTCATTTTTGTAAAAAAGATTTAAGCCGTGTTTTGTTGACAAAAGGCGGGAACTGTGGTAGTGTATGCTTGCCGCAAGCGGGGGACAAAATTCTGCCTGCGGCGGATTCAAACCCGGCAAGAGCCGTCTTTGAACATTGCGCCTTTTGGGGGGCTAAGGGATAAGGCGGTTTTTCTATGCGCTTTTTTAGACCTGTACTTAGGTCGTGTTGACACGAGATTATATAGTAAAGGAGTAGTTAGACAGAGTATGAAAGCGGTTTTTTATGTCCTGACAAGACCCGAGCTCTTGCAAAAGCTGTTGAGCCACTTGCAGCAAAACGGCATTTGCGGCTGCACGATCTTTGAGTCGAAGGGCATGGCCAGGGAGCTGGCAAACAGTGACAACGAGCACGTGATCACGGGGTTTTTGCGGTCCTTTTTTTCGCAGGAGAGCCTGCGCCATTCGTGCACGCTGATGCTTGTGCTGCCCGAGGAAAAGGTGGCGCGGCTTTTGGCCTGTATTAAGGAGGTCGCCGGCGACATGACCCAGCCGGACACGGGCATCTTTTTTAGCGTTCCGATCGATTTTGTCGAGGGGTTTAAACAGCAATGATCTTGGACATCAACCATACATACGCGCTGGTTTTGGGACTGGCCGTCATACTGTTTACCGGGCTTTTGTTTGGGAAGGTGGCCAACTGGCTGCACGTCCCCAAGGTTACGGGGTACCTGATCGGCGGACTCTTGGCCGGCCCCGGCCTTTGGGGCCTGCTTTTCCCCTCCTTTGGCGGCATCGTCGGCGAAAACTACGTCAAATCCCTGGAAATCTTTACCAGTATCGAGCTTGGCTTTATCGCGTTTTCGGTGGGAAGCGAGTTTAAGGTCGCGTTTTTGAAGCAGGTGGGCATTATGCCCGTGGTCATCGCCTTTGCCGAATCTCTGGCCGCGGTGGTCTTTATTACCGGCGGGCTGATGCTGATCCCCGGTATGCCGTTTTATTTCGCGCTGGCGCTGGGCGCGGTGGGCGGCGCGACCGCGCCGGCCGCCACGGTCATGGTCATCAAGCAGTACAAGGCGGCGGGGACCTTTGCCAAAACGACGCTCAGCGTGGTCGCGCTGGACGACGCCTCCGCCCTCATCTTTTTCGGGTTTGCCATGGCCGTCGTCCGCTCGATTTTGCCCGGCAAGGAGGCCGTCAATATGGGGCTGACCGTCGCCATGCCCTTTATCGAAATATTGGGCTCGCTCGCGATGGGCGTCGCGTCCGGCTTTATCCTCTCGTTTTTGATCCGGTTTTTTATGAGCCGCGGAAACCGCACCTCGCTGGTCATCGCCCTCCTCTTTTTAAACATCGGCATCAGCCTGTTTATCAAGGAGATGTTCAACCTCGGCACGGCCGAAAATCCCGTGCATTTGGGGCTTTCGTCCCTCCTCTCGTGCATGGCCATGGGCGCGATCTACACCAACACCTCCAAGACGGTCGAGGCGGTCATGCCGCTCATCGACCGCATCACCGCGCCTCTGGTCATCATCTTTTTTGTCCTGGCGGGCGCGGACCTAAAGCTGGAGGCGATGTCGCTGTCGGCGCTTGGCGTGCTGGCGATCTATCTCGTGTTTCGGATCGCGGGCAAGATTTTTGGCACCTGGGCATCGGCCAAGGCCGTCAAGGCGCCGCCCGTCGTGCAAAAATGGCTGGGCTGGGGGCTGCTGCCGCAGGGCGGCATCGCGATCGGCCTCTCCCTCATCGTCATGCAGGAGCTCAATTCGGTACCGGCGGTCGCCGCCTCGCTTTTCAGCGGAAATATGGTGCGGCTGGTC
This sequence comes from Clostridiales bacterium, assembly GCA_031255775.1. GTDB lineage: Bacteria > Bacillota > Clostridia > Christensenellales > Pumilibacteraceae > JAIRRW01. Next base: position 7,343 of record JAIRRW010000080.1, on the reverse strand, counting down.
GTGCTGTGCGCCGTCTTTGTCAGCGAGATATTCGGGCCGATCCTCTTAAAATACGCGCTCCTAAAGTCGGGCGAAGGCGTCAACGACAAGCCGCAAAAGCGAAAGAACCCCCTCAAAGCCGCCGCCCCCGGCCAACCCCTCCTCACGGGCGGCGAGGCGCAAATGGCGCCCTATGACTTGTTCTTTACCGAACCGGGCGCGCAACCGCCCCTATCCGACGCGCCGCCCAACAGTCAAACGCCGCCGACCGTCGGCCAAACGCAACCGCCCCTGCCCGAAGCGCCGCCGACCGTCGGTCAAACACTGCCGCTCTCACCGCCGACCGTCGGTCAAACGGAATCCCCGCCCGAAGGCGAAAAAGCCAAGCTGGCCGACATCGCGTGACGCTGACGCTTTGGCGCTACCGCTATCGTTCAATCGTAAATGCCGTTTCACTTTCATTTTAACGAGGAAAAACATATGCCGCCGGACATCACCAAAAGTCCGGCGGCATTTTTTTTAATCGCGTAGGGGGGCTAGCCTCGACAGCGGTTCGTTTTTTGTGTAAACTCCCAAAAACAGGGTAAGCGACAGATAGTCGTTTTCGTATTTCTGCATAGCATAGAAGTTGGTTTGTCTGTCAAATCTGCCAAGCCTGCTATCCTGTTTTCAAAAAATGGTTGCTAAAAACGCAGCGAGATGTTATAATTATTATAGAAAATTTTGTGCTTACATGAAAGGAGCCAGACGGATGGATTTGAATCAAGCCCGAAAGGCATTTGATAACACGTCTTTTACTTTCATTGACTTGTTTGCCGGTATTGGCGGCTTTCATCAAGCGGGAACGGCGCTCGGAGGCAATTGCATATTTGCGAGCGAGATTGATGCCGAAGCGAAAAAAGCGTATGCCGCTAATTATTGCTTAGAGCCACAAGGCGATATTACCAAGATAGACGCGCAAAGCATTCCTGACCATGATGTGCTTTTTGCAGGTTTTCCTTGCCAACCTTTTAGCATTATAGGAAACCGCTTGGGTTTTGACGATATTCGCGGCACGCTGTTTTTTGAAATAGCGCGAATACTGAAAGAAAAAACGCCAAAATTGTTTATTCTGGAAAATGTCAAACAGCTAAGCCGACACAACCGAGGAAAAACTTTGCAGATTATCCTTTCGTCGTTGAAAGAAATTGGATATAAAGTCCATTGGACAGTTCTGAATGCATTGGATTTCGGTCTGCCGCAAAAACGGGAACGAACGGTTATCGTTGGATTTCTTGACCATTCCGTTGATTTTTCTTTTCCGCTTCCCGTTGGCCCCGGGCGGCTTGAAGATGTGTTAGAGCCGGATGAAAATGTCGATAGGCGTTTTTTTGCAAGCCGGCGGATAATTGACAAGCGCTTAGAAAAACATCATAGCGGCTATTCTCCGGGCATATGGCACGAGAATAAGAGCGGCAATATAACAAGCTATCCGTTTTCATGCGCGTTAAGGGCGGGAGCCTCATACAATTATTTACTCGTCAATGGAAAGCGCCGATTAACGCCCCGCGAGATGTTAAGGCTTCAAGGTTTCCCTGATAGATTCAAGATAGTCTGCAATGACAGCCAAACAAGAAAACAAGCAGGGAATGCCGTGCCTGTCAATGTGATTCAAGCAGTATTAAAGGAGGCGCTTTATGCAGAGGCCAAAGCTACGGGACAACAGAGGCAGAGAGCCATTTGAATTGTATCCGCTCGGGCAAATCCCGCAAGAAATAATCTATGGGATCGGCAAATGGGTCACGTACTATTTCGCCGTCGGAAAGCCTGATATAAATGGGGAAGATTGGGGCGATGTTTTCGCAAAAAGTATTGAGGGGGAGCATTTAGGTAAACCCTTAGGTCTTGCCGATGTCGTTTATGAAGGCATGGCTTGGTCAGCAAAATCCGTGAAACTGGAAAAGCCTCATATCGTCACAAAAGCCCGCGTGATTTCGGGAAGATGTTCTCCTGATTATTCCTATGGAATTTCAAATCCGCATGAGGATGTCCAGCAAACCGGAACGGCTGTGTTGTCCATATACAATGAGCGCATCAACATTGCAAAAGACAAATATGAGCCTTTAAGGACGATCGTTTTGATTCGCAATTTTAATACGCTTGAATTTACGCTATTTGAACATGATACAGCCCGTTATGTGACTTCGGAATACGTCTGGAACGAAAATAAAAATGGGAATATAGAAGGCCATGATGCGGCGACGAATAAACACTGTTTTACTTGGCAACCGCACGGCTCTCAATTTACGGTGCTTTACGACATACCGGCTTATGCTTGCCGTTTTAGGGTAAGGCGCCCGCCGATTCTTGACTTCAATAAAACTATGAATCAAATCGGATTCGATGAGAGCTGGGTCACCATCCTATAGTATGGCGGGAAATTACGAAAAAGGCGCCCGCTCCTATACTATGTCAAAAGTCATGGGTTGGAATGTAATCGTAATATGGGAATGCGAATTGAAACAGGCATTATTTGAAAATCGTATTGTCCGACTCATTGAGCAAATAAAAGAATAGCTTCCCCTTTCGCCATTAACGGGAAAACGGCTAAGCAGTCTATCGCCAAACTCAAAAATCCCCATAAATCTTTATAACTTTCCATATCAGCCCATAATCCCTTACAGAACCGGGGCGACAATTAGGGCGACAAATCTGTCCCGAGGCGCGGCGACACTACTCAAAGATAGACAAAAAACCGTATAAACACAATATTTTACGGCTTTAGACTGTAGACAAAGAACAGTAAATAAAATCGGGAGCGACCGAAAATGACACTTTTCGGGAGCGGACACCTCTTCCCTCGATAAAATGCAAGTGTAACGGCATTTTATCGATAGCGGCAGCGCTATCTCGTGATCGTCACCTTTTTTAGGGCGCGGGGGGCGTCGGGGTTGTTGCCGATGGCGCAGCTCAGGCGGCAGGCGGTCAGCTGGACGGTCAGCGCCAGCCGGAACACGGAGAGCGCCTCGCTGCCCGTTTTTTCGATATACAGCGTTTTGCCGTACGCGTCATAGCCGTCGCGGTCGGTCAGGATCAAGAGCGGCGCGCCGCAGCTCTTGATTTTTTCGAGGACGGCCGACACCTCGGCGGTGTGCGCGTCCTCCCGCGCCGCGTCGGCAAAGCCCAGCGAGGGCGCCAAAAACACAACCGGCGTATGCGCGTCCAGCATCGCCATGGGCCCGTGCTGAAAATCGCTGTAGGCGTAGCCGCTCATGCGGAGGTAGCTGGTTTCCTGCAATTTGAGCGCGGTCTCGAGCGCCAGCGCATAGCTGATGCCGCGCGACAGCACAAACCCGCCGCGATAGGCCTGTAAAAACTCGGCAGCGGCGCCGGCGTTTTTCTCAAACCCGGCCATTTTTGGGTCAAGCTCGGCGCCGAGCGTTTTTAGCTGTGCCCGCAAAGCGTCCGCGCCCGCAAGCTCGGCCGTGAGCCAGCCCAAGAGAAACAGCTGTGCCGAAAAGGTTTTGGTGGCGGCCACGCTCTTTTCCTCGCCGCAGGCGCAATAGAGATGGTACGCGGCCTCCTTGGCCATGGGGCTGGTTTGGTCGTTGGTGACGGCCAGCGTAAGCGCGCCCTGCCGGTTTGCCGTCCGCAAAACCTCCAAAACGTCCGCCGCCTTGCCGCTTTGCGAAACGCCGATCACCAAACTGCCCGTATAATCGGACTTGCCGCCGTAGACCGTAAAGACCCCGGGCGCGGACAGCGCCACCCTGTACGGCGTCAAAATTTCGGTCAGATACTTAAAAAAGATGAGCGCGTGGTCGCTGGTTCCCCGCGCCGCGCCCACGACCGTGCCGGGCTTGGCGGCCCTGATTGCGGCGGTCAGCTTTTCCATGACCGGCGCGTTTTTTTCCGCGATCGATTGCAGAATTTTCGGCGTTTCGCCGATCTCCCGATACATCAGTGTCTGCTTGTAATCCATATTTATAATACTCTCCCCAATCTCTTTTCAACCTCACCCCAAAAGCGGTCGATAAAGCCCTTGATATACCCCAAAATGTCAAGCGCGTCGTCCTCGATGAGCGGCGTGAGATCCATGCCGTAGGCGACCTGCTCGGCCGTGTCCACGCCGTGCGACGCCAGATAGGTGGCGTTGGCAAAACGCCTGCCGTCGGTCGCGCGGTCATACCGCTTTCCGCCCGCGATCTGGCTCTCGAAAACGCCCATCAGCTCCAGGCCAAGCTCCCGGCCGCCGGTGACGTCCATAATCAGCTTTTCGTCGTCGCATATCCAGTCCAGCCCCCGCCAGACCTCGCAGCCGATCAGCTTTTTGGGTCGGTCGGGCTTTTTAAGGGTGCGGATCGCCTCGATCGCCTTGACCGCGACGCCCACGTGCGTGTCGTGCTTGTCCGCGAGGTTGTGGGTATAGACCACCGCCGGGCGATACGCCTTGAGCGCCTCGGCAAAGTCGGCCGTCGGCCGCTTATCGGCAAAGGACTTGACCGCCGCGCTCGGATAATTGAGGAGGATCTGAACGCCGTACCCGCCGATTCGGCTGGCGGCAAGCTGCTCCTCCCGGCGAACGGCCTTCATTTCGTCGTCCGTATAGCGCGCGAATTTTCCGTCCCGCGGCGAACCCGCGCCGTCGGTCGTCACCACGCCGCCGAATTTCTTGCCGTTTTTATAGCAGTCGAATATGCCGCCGTACGCCATAAATTCGATGTCGTCCTGATGCGCGGCAAAGCATAGCGCGTCCAGTTGTTCCACGGGGCCTTGGGGGTAATAGACCTCGGCCCGCTCGTTTAGTTTCATCTGTCTGCCTCCCTCACAGCGACGCCGCGGCGACCGCCTGACCCACCCGGCGCAGTGTCTCGTCGGGCAGCATGATATTGACGTCCTTTAGGTGCGGATATTCGTCGGCGACAACCTTTTTCGCATATTCTAAGATCAGATCGCCGCCCCGGCCGCTGTTGACGCGGCCGTACAAAATGACGTGCTTGAGCGGATAGAACATGGCGTAAAAGGGCAGGGTGTGGCCGAGATAGACGCCAATATCGGCAAAGACCCGCGCCGCCCGTTTGTCGCCCGCCTCGCACAGCGCCTGCACCGACTTGAGCTTTTCGGCGGGACTGGCTTCCTGTGCAAGCGCGATCCCCGCGGCCTCGGCCAGCTTGATGACGCCGTCCTGCGAAAAATATTTGACGCCGCACCCAAGGTCGCCGCTCCACTCGTCCCGCATCGCGCCGGGATTGAGGTCGGCGGGGACAAAGGCCAGCTCGCTCAGATAGCCGTTGAGGCCGCCCTGCCCGTCGATATACCCGGCCGCCTCGCTGGTCCCAAACGCCAGACCCAGCACCGAATGATCGCCCAGCGCCGTCGCGCCGGCAAGCGCCGAAACGTCCCCGTCGTTGGCGACGGTGAGCGGCGCGTCAAGCTCTTTCGCGATGTCGATGTACATGGTGCGGACCTTTTTATCAAACGCGTCCTTGGGGACCTTTAGAAACAGGCTGGCCACCTTGACCTCGTTGTCCACGTAGATGCCCGCGCTGGAGACCCCGACGGCGTCCACCCGCGGCATTTTCGCGGCGGCGGTCAGCATGGCGGCCTTGATGCCGTCGTAATGATACTGCGGGTCGGCGTTGAGCTTGGGGTGCCAAACGACCTCCTCGCTGTAGACGCATTTGCCGTCGATCACCGCGCTGACCTTGCGGTCGCTTCCGCCCGCGTCAAAGCCGATGCGGCAGCCCTTGGCCGCGCCGCCCGCCTTTTTGTGGCTCTCCTTGGCGGTCGGCTCGTCCTTTAGATACACGGCCTCAAAGGGTCGGCCGTACACGCCCGCCATAAAATCGCTGTCAAAGCCCCGCGCGCCCCCGGCCGTATAATCGGCCCTTAGCCGCGCCGCGATCCGCTCGTCGCTCACGCCGACGCGGAACCCGCCGGCCAACCAGATGAGCGCCTTGACCAGGCGTTCGACCAGGCGGTAGCTCCCCTCAAAATCCCGGCTGTCCGTCCTCATGCGGTGCACATAGGTGTACCCGTTCTCCCGCTCAACGGCGATAAAAAACGGCGTGTCCGCCGTGCGCATCCACGCGGTGTAAGCCGGATAAATCGGCATAAATCCGGGATCGTATATCGGGATATGCTTCATGTCTATGTACGGCCTCCTTTTCTTATTATATAGTATACGCGCCTTGTTACGCTTTAAGTTAATACAAAAAGCAGGATAAATGTACACAATCGGTTGTAAAATACCGCCAAATGCGGTATACTATCAATATGTCAAATTTTTACCGACATACGCTGACCGACGTCATTCGCGTGACGACCGTTGTCACCATTCATTACTTTCGGTACGCCAAAACCTTTGCCGTGCCGGGCGAGAGCCACGATTTTTACGAGGCGGTCTACGCGGACAGCGGCAGCGTGACCGTGACCGACGGCGCGGACACGCACGTCCTGAAACAGGGGCAGTGCATCCTGCACGCGCCCGACGTCTTTCATAAGGTCAAGGCCAACAACGAATATTCTAATATCGTGATTTTTACCTTCGATTGCGCGGGACTGCCCGCCGCGCTCTGCGGACGGGTTTTTTCCACCCTGCCCGCCGAACGCCGGCTGGTCGCGGAGCTCGTCCGCGAGGGCGAGCAGGGCTTTGTCGAGCCGCTGGATATTGTCGACCTCCAAAAAATGAATCAAAAAATAGACGCGCCCGTCGGCAATTTGCAGCGCATCAAAAACAATATCGAAAACTTTTTGCTGCTTTTGATCCGAAAAACCGCGCAAAACCCGAAAAAACCGACGCCGCCCGCCAAGGGCGATACGCCGTCCGACGACGCCCCGCCCTCCCCGGCCGCCCAAACGCTTGCCTACCTGAAAGAAAATCTAAATCGGCGCGTCACCATGGCCGACCTCTCGGCCGCGCTCGGCTACAGCGCCGTCTACCTAAAGGACGTGTTCCGCCGGGCCTACGGCGGCGGCATCATCACCTGCCACACCAAGCTCAAGCTCGACGCCGCCAAAAGACTGCTGTCCGAGGGCGTCTCCGTGGGCGACATCGCCGAATCCCTCGGCTTTTATTCGCCCCAACACTTTTCGCACACCTTCCGCAAGTTTACCAACATGACGCCCACCGTCTACCGCCGATCGGTTCAGGCCGACCTGCTGCTCTTTTAAACGCTAACGCTATCGCGCTACCGCTTTCGTTCAAATGACGCTGACGCTTTCATTTTTTCCTCTCAATTTGCGCTCTTGCAATTTTGCAAATGTCCTATAGTTAAACAGTTTAGAAATAAGCATTTGTGCGAGCGGATATTTGAGATGTTTTTTAGCTGATTTTGTCGCTAATACTAGAGGTATTTGCGTAAAAAATCAGATGAAAAACAGCC
>JAIRRW010000118.1 GCA_031255775.1 Clostridiales bacterium | reverse complement strand
ACGCTCCTGCACGGGAAAATTGCCGGGCAAAAAAGGGCTGTTTTTAAGCTCGCGGGCTGGCAGGAATATCGGTCGGGCGATTGCCTGCAAATAAGGCTCAAACCCGAAAAAATACATTTTTTTGATAAAAAGACGACAAACGCTTACCGATAAGAGGAAACCGCGATGAAGGAATATTTTAGAAAAAGGCTGGTTCATTTAAAACGCAGGCCGCAAACGATCCCGCTTGTGCTGATCGTGCTGTCCTGTATCGTTTTTACGTTTCAGCTGTCGGCGCATTCCGATTCGGTCATGCGTTTTAACAGTACGGCCATCGCACTTTTTTTGTTTATTACCACGCTTTCCTCATTTATGGCGGTCATTTCCTATCTCGGCTTTCGAAAATTCAACAAATCGGCGATCGCGCCTCTTGTGATTACGGTGGCGCTCCTGTTATTACAGATTGTCCTGCAAGTCTATTATCTAAGCATCGTCAATACCGAAACTACGGCCATCGAAGTGCCCATCGATGTCACGCCCGACATCGTTAAATCGGTCAATTGGACCTATGCTCATCTCGTCTTTTTGAGCGTTGCGCTTTTAAGCATCGCGTTGTTGCCGCTTTACCAAAAGCTACTGCAAAAAATTAACACCGCGCCGAAAACGCAGCCGGAGCGTGCGCTATGACCAACGATACGCAGAAAAAGGGGAGCGGCCGGATCGCGCAGGACCGCGGCGTCCTTTCGAAAGAAAAAGAGAACAAAAAAAGCACGGGCGGTTTTTTGACGCGGGGACCCGCGTTTGGCAAGGCGGCCATTTACAAATTCTGGTTCGCGGGGGCGGTTTACTTTTTTATCGGCTGGGGTATCTCAAACGGCCGACTCGACCAGCTGGATACGGCAGTCATCATCGGACTGGCCATCGGGCTGATGACTGACCTCATTATCAACCGGGTTTTAATGGCGATCGATAACAAAAAGAATAAAATGGCCGCCTACTTGATGTTTTATCACAAAAAATTCTATTTTCTGTTTTTCAACCTGGCCTACGGAGTCATCCTGTCTCTCGCCGTCGCTTTTACCTATCATCTGATCAATTTTGCGATCAATGTCCTGCAAAATTTGCCCGAAGGCTCCGCTGTTTTTGGTGCCGAGCCCCTATTGTTCGGCCTGTTCTATTTGTTGTACGACCTGTTTTTGGTCACGCTCCGAAACGGCGTAATCAAGCTGGTCAAGACTGTTAAAAGCAAGGGGAGCGCAGGTGTTTAAGCTATTGTACATCGGTTCATCAAGCGCGTGCTTCGAGCTTTCGAACGATGCGGTCTACTACAGCGGTCGGGAGTACCGGGTGATTTTGGACGGCAAGGTCTGCGGCGCGGCACGCGGCGAAAACGTGTTTTCGCTGTTCGGGTTGAGGCCTGCGGCGCGGTACCGGGTCGGGACGACGCTGGACGGATATTCGCTGGAGGTCGAGACGGCGGCCGAAGCGGCGTGCTTGGACGTACGCGCTTTCGGCGCGGCAGGCGACGGCGTGACCAACGACCGGCGCGCCCTTCAGGCGGCCATCGACTGCTGTCCCAAAAACGGAAGAGTGCTGGTCGCAGGGGGGACGTTTTATACAGGCCCGCTCGTTTTAAAAAGCCATATGACGCTGGAGATCAGACGGGACGCAAAGCTTCTTGCAAGCGCCGATCCGGGCGATTATTGGATCATTCCCGGCGAGGTCGACAGGACGGAAACGATCGGAGCCGACGCATGGGAGACGGGCGAAGCCGACGGGACGATAGCGGACGGATGCACATCGATAGATCGGGAGCCGCCGCGCCGAGCGGCGGGCTCAAAGCTGCAATGCGCCAGCTGGGAGGGGGAGCCCCGGGCGTGTTATCAGTCCTTTCTCTCGGCGTTTCATGCCCAAAATATTTGCCTGACGGGGGAGGGGACACTCGACGGCAACGGGATAAACGGCGGCTGGTATGCGGACTGTAAGACGCAAAAGACAAGTCGGCCGCGCCTGCTGTTTATCAACGGCTGCAAAAATGTAACGGTGCACGGTCTCAACGCAGTCAACGCCGCGTCTTGGACGTATCACCCGTTTTTTTCGAAAAAGGTCGGATTTTATAACATTCGCGTGTACGCCGAAAAGGATTCGCCCAATACAGACGGCTGCAATCCCGAATCGTGCGACGGCGTCAAAATCATCGGGGCGGTGTTTTCGACCGGTGACGACTGCGTGGCGGTCAAGTCCGGCAAGTATTATATGGGGACGACCTATCAAACGCCCTGCAAAAATATTACGGTGCGCAATTGCCTGATGCGGCTGGGACACGGCGGCGTTGTGCTGGGCAGCGAAATGTCCGGGGGGATCCAAAACCTAAAAGTATCGCAGTGTCTGTTTTCCCATACCGACCGGGGGCTTAGGATCAAGACGCGCCGCGGCCGTGGTCGGGCGGTGATCGACGGCGTAGAGTTCGAAAATATCCGAATGGAAAACGTGCTGACCCCGCTGGTTTTGAATATGTTTTACTTCTGCGATTCGGACGGCGAGACGGAGTATGTCTGGTCAAAAGAAAGGCTGCCCGTCGACGAGCGCACGCCGCGCCTCGGAAAAATCCGCTTTAAAAACATGGTTTGCGTCGATTGCGAATATGCCGCCGGGTTTGTCTACGGACTGCCCGAGCAGCCGATCGAAGAGGTCAGCATCGAGCATACCTGCTTTTTGATGAAGGCGGACGCCCAAGCCGGATTTCCCGCGATGATGAGCTTTGCAAGGGAGTGCCGAAAAGAGGGGTTGCATTTTACCAACGTCAAAAGGGTGCGGATAAAGGACGTTGTTTTTTCGGGCTTGTCCGGGGACGAAATGACGACCGAGCAGGTGGGGACGGTGGAATATCTATGAGCATATTGTCTCAAAAAACCGAAAACACGATTGAGGCGTATATCGGCGCTATTTTAAAAAACTCGACCTCCGCGCGGCCCGCATGGAATGTCGAAAGCGCCGTCACGGGTAAACCGCCCGCCTGGAATTATATCGACGGCGTGTTTATTACCAGTCTGCTCAGCTTGTACGGACAGACGCGGCAAAACGAATTTGCTGCCTTTGCCCAAGGCTTTACGGACAATTATATTGCGGATGACGGCGCGATTTTGGGATACACGGAGGACGAATACAACATCGACCATATCAGCTTTGGCCGGGTGTTGTTTGACCTGTACGATCTATATAAAAAGGAAAAGTATCGAAAGGCGATCGAATGTCTCTATGCGCAGCTGATGAACCATCCTCGCACCGAAAAGGGGAGCTTTTGGCACAAAA
>JAIRRW010000115.1 GCA_031255775.1 Clostridiales bacterium | reverse complement strand
TTCTTAAAATCTTCAGTCATATCCTGTCTTCGTGCGAATCGAGAAGACAGCGCGAGTTAACGCGGCCAATAAGCCGCCGTCGGATCGGCGTGACAGATAGTGGGTTGATACGGGCTACGATTGGCCGAACCTCTCTGAACTTTGCTGACGCAAAGTTAGCAATCGCAAGCGATTGTCGGTTCGGCGCGCCGCCTCGGTCATGTATGTTATATACACTCCCTTCGGCGGCAAAACAACTGTTGCCCGTCTGAACCTCACTCTTTGTCACGCCGTATCACGCATGATTTGTCCACTCCTGTCGGATCAAACACTTGCTTCAAAGGGGGACGAGCGATCCAAAAGCCGTCCCGCATCTCACAGGTAAGTTGTGTCCGTCCGGTGGGTCCGCGCTGTTTGGGCTTCCGGCTTCCATTGCTGCACTCGTCTCCTTTTTGTTTAGGGAGTGTAGACACTCCCCGGATTTCGGAGTGGATAACTCTCTTTGTCCGCTCCTTAGTTTCGCCGTTTTGGCGGCCTTTATTATTATATGTCTTTTGGGCGCGTTAAGTCAACAAAAACCGCCTAAAATTTGGCGGGCAATCGGTATCGGGCACAGAGGCTTAAAAAAATCAATTCATGTCCGATTGCGGCGCAGACGTTTGCTAAAAAGAGGGGATGCGTGGTATACTGGACGGTACCCTTTTTGTACCGGGTTTGGGAGGCCGTATGTATATCGATTTTGACGCGCTCTACAACGAGGCGCGGGGCGAGAGCTTTGCCGCGGGCAAGCGGCGTTTTTACGACAACCGGGTGCGCGGGCTCACCACCAGTATGCGCGACGGCAAGTTTACCGTCCACGCGGTGGTCGCCGGCGCAAGGGAATCACACCGCGCCTCGCTGACCTTTGACGAAAAGGGCGGCCTATACGATTATGCCTGCGACTGCGGGCACGACAACGGGTTGGACGGCCCCTGCCGCCATATCATTGCGGCGGCGTTGAGCTTTGAGGAGAAAAACCCGGCACAGACGCCGGAACGGGGCGGCGCAAAGCCCACCGATCCCGCGGCGATGACCCTGATCGCCGCGTACAACAAGCGTCGTCACGACAGGCAGTTTTTTCGGGCGGACGGCGACATCGAGCTGATCCCCGTTGTGGAGCTTGCCGAGTCCGGGGCGCAGGTCAGGTTTCGGCTGGACGGCGGAAAAAAGCAGTACGTCATCAAGGATATTGCCGAATTTTCGGGCTGTATGGCGACGGGCGGGTATCGGCGGTACGGCGTCGATCTCGAATTTCTGCACGTCAAAAGCAACTTTACCGAGAGGAGCCGGGCGCTGATCGATTTTATCGCGGGGACGCTGGATAACGCGCGGCCGGATGTGCAGCAGGGCGTCAAATTTAAGGACGTTTTGACGTTGAAACCGGCCGATACGGACGATTTTTTTACGCTGTGCGCGGGCTGTCTGATCCATATGGGCAAGAGCGATTTCGTCTTTATCGAGCCGCCGGAAACCCGGTTTGACGCCAAAATTCTGGTCGAACAGCGCGAAAAGGGCTTTGAGATCGGCGCAAAACCCGAAAATCCGGTCTTTATCAAGGGCAAGAAGCGCGACTACGTATACAGCGAAAACCGAATCTATCCGGTGGAGAAGAGCTATTTTGAGACGGCCTCCGCCTTTTATACCGCGCTGCGCTTTAAGAAAAAGCTGTTTGTCGCGGCCGCCGATATGAGCGCGTTTTACAACAGCGTGCTGGCGGCCTTGAGCGGGCTGTTTGACATGGAGACACAGGCCGATCTCTCGGGATACGAGGCCGTCCCCCTAAAGTGCCGGATCTACATCGACGGGGCGGAGGCGGGCGTGGCGCTGACCGTCGAAAGCGCTTACGACGAGCAAAAATTCGATCTTTTGAGCGACAGCGCGGCCATCGACGTCGTGCGGGACCACGAAACCGAAAACGAATTGAGAGGCGTTTTGGCCGCTTATTTCCCGGCGTTTCCCAAACTGATCTTGACCAGGGACGACGACATTTACGCTTTTTTGCGGGAGGGGCTGCCGCGCCTGTTTGGGTACGCCGAGGTCTTTATGGCCGAAAGCATGAACAAAATGAAGGTGAAAGGCTCGCCGCGCATCGGGGTGGGCGTTCGGGTCAGAAACAGCCTTTTGGAGCTGGAGCTTTCGGCCGAGGACTACACGCCGGAGGAGCTCAAGGCCATCATCGGCGCCTACCGCGAAAAACGCCGTTACGTGCGGCTTAGCGGCGGGTTTGTCAGCCTCGAGGACGTCACCGTCGGGGCGCTCAGCGACATTTTAGAGGTGGCGGCGCCCACCGAAACGGGGTTCGCGGTCGAGCGGCGGTACGCCCCCTATATCAACGAGGAATTGCAGCACGGATTTTTCGCGCTCAACCGCGACAGCGCCTTCAAGAATCTGATCAACAGCCTGCAGACGGCCGAAAACGCCGACATCGAGGTGCCCGGCGCCCTAAACGGCATCATGCGCAATTATCAAAAATCGGGTTACCGCTGGCTGAAAACCCTGGCCGCAAACGAATTCGGCGGGATTCTGGCCGACGATATGGGCTTGGGGAAAACGCTGCAAATGATCGCGCTTTTGATCGAACCGGGGACGAAAAGCATCGTTTTGTGCCCGACGACGCTCATGCTCAACTGGGTCGGCGAGCTCAATAAATTCGCGCCGGGGCTGTCCGTGCTGGTCATTGCCGGACCCGCGTCCGAGCGTCGGCGGCTGATCGGCCGCTGTCGGGCTTATGACGTCGTCATCACCTCGTATGACCTCCTGCGAAGGGACAGCGAGCTCTACGCCGGGCTTGTTTTTGATTACGCGGTGGCCGACGAGGCGCAGTATATCAAAAACCCCGAGACGCTAAACGCGCTGGCGGTCAAGAGTATCGAGGCGCGGCACCGCTTTGCGCTGACCGGCACGCCTATGGAAAACAATCTGAGCGAGCTGTGGTCGGTATTCGACTTTATCATGCCCATGTACTTGGGGACCTACCGCGACTTTCGGGTCAGGTACGAGGCCAATATCGTCAAGGACGACGCGGCCGCCGCCGAAAAGCTGCGCCGCCTGATCGCGCCCTTTGTGCTGCGCCGCCTAAAGGCCGACGTCCTGACCGAGCTGCCCCCCAAGGTGGAAAGCGTCGTCAAATCGCCCAACGAGGATAAGCAGCGCGCGCTCTACGACGCGAGTTTGGGGCTGATTCGCGAAAGCCTAAAGGCCGGGCGGGAGGTCAACCGCGTCGTGCTTTTGGGGATGCTGACAAAGCTGCGGGAGATCGCCTGCGACCCCGCGCTTGTGTACGCCGACTATGACGGCAATTCGGCAAAGCTCGACACCTGTCTCGGGCTGATCGAATCGGCGGCGGGCGGCGGGCATAAGATTTTGCTGTTTTCGCAGTTTACGCAAATGCTGGAGATCCTTCGCAAAAAGCTGCTGGAGCGGGGCGTCACCCACTACGTCTTAAAGGGCGACACGCCCAAAAACGAACGTCAGCGGCTGATCAACCGGTTCAACGGCGACGACACGCAGGTGTTTTTGATCTCGCTGCGGGCGGGCGGAACCGGCATCAATCTGACCGGCGCCGACATCGTGATCCACTACGACCCCTGGTGGAACGAATCGGTCATGAACCAGGCGACCGACCGCGCGTACCGCATGGGGCAGGACAAGAGCGTGCAGGTCTATAAGCTGATCCTAAGCGACAGCATAGAGGAAAAGATTTTGGAGCTGCAGGAAAAAAAGAGCGCGCTTTCGGGCAAGGTCGTCGGCGGCGAAAACGATCTGGGCGAAATTCTGGCGGTCTTAAAGGGCGAAACCGAAAATAAGTGAAATCCTCACCACGACCGCATTTTGTTGCGTCCGGCTGTTTTATTTGGTATAATCGTACAAAATCGATTCTGTCGTTGGGAGGCTTTTTTTGCGCAACAAAAAGCTGATAGTCTTACTTGCGATTTTGGGCAGCGTCACTCTGCTGGCCGTCTTGTCCAGCGTCATTTTTTCGGTGCAGCAGATCCACGCGAATTGTATCAACGACTACGACGCCGCGCTCGACGCGCTGCTGGAGGACCCCGCGCACAACGGCATCAAAAAGGGGCGCAGTATCTTTTTGCTGGACGAAAAGGAGCTGATCGGGGAGATCGAGGCCAAGCCCGAATTTTCGGCGGTCAGCGTCGTCAATATCGAGCGGGGCTTTCCCAACCGCGTCTACATACATTATGTCAAGATTCTGCCCTATCTGGCGTTCGATCACGGGGAGGACGCGCTCTATCTCTCCAACGAGCTCAAGGTTTTAGACAAGGCCGAAGGGCAGGCGGCGTATCCCGACCATATCCGGCTCCTCGCGGGCGGCGCGCCGTCGGGGACGGAGCAGGGCGCGTATTTTTACCAAACGGACGGGGCGGCCTATGGGGCGCTGCGTATCTTTATGGAGGCGTTTGAGCGTCTCGGCTCACAAAAAGAGGTGACCGGCCTTTTTGAGTTTATCGACGTCAAAAAAACGGCGGAATACGGCATCACCTATCTCAAAACGCGGACCGGCGTCTATATCAAGGTTTTCGGCTGCTACGCCAATACCCTGACCGAGCTGCGCTACGCGCTCAAGCTCTACGCCGAAAACGACGCCTACCGCAGCCGCGGCATGATCGTCGTCGGCCGCTCGGGCGAAAACATTTTTTATAAGCCCGCCGACGACTATTCTTAATGACTATTCTTAATCATTTGACAGCGGCGCGCGATAAAGATATAATAGATAGCGGATGTCCGCCTTATCTAGCGGACAAGACCCATACAGGAGATAGGTAGTGGCGCAGGACGTAGCGATATTAGATTTTGGTTCCAGTAAGATCACCGTGCTGATCGGCGAACGCGGGATCAACAACACCATCTGCTTAAAGGGGATGGGGCAGTGCGATTACGCGGGCTTCGGCGGCGGCGAGTGGTTTGAGCCGGCGCAGCTGAGCTATGTTTTGGGGCACGCCATCACCAATGCCGAAACCAATTCGGGGACCAAGATCGAGAGTCTTTACATAGGCGTTCCCGGCGAATTTACCACCAACGTCGTCAAGGAACTCAGCATGGGGCTCAACAAGCGCCGCAAGGTTACCGAGGCCGATGTGGACGCCCTGTACAACACCGGCAACGATTTTTACGGGCAGAGCGAATTTGCGGTGGTCAACATTCAGCCCGTCTATTTCGAGCTGGACGACGACAAGCGGACGCTGGTCCCCTACGGAAACGTCTGCGCCAAATTGGGGACGCTGGCCTCCTATACGCTGGCCGAAACCAAATTCACCAAGTTTGTGACCTCTCTCATTAAGGGCTTGGGCATCATCTCGATGGAATTTGTCTCGAGCTGTCTGGCCGAAGTGCTGTTTTTGTTTAGCGAGGAGGAGCGGGACAAGAGCGTCGTGCTCTTTGACATCGGGTACATCACCTCCAACGTCATCGTCGGAAAGGGCGACGGGCTGCTGGCGCTAAACAATTTTTCGATGGGCGGCGGCCATATCGCGGGCGATCTTGCCAAATGTCTGGGCATTTCGTTTACGCAGGCCGAAAGCCTAAAGCGCAAGGTGATTTTATCCCTGTCCGCCGGAGACGGCGACGTGTACGAGATTGGGGCGGGGGACACGGTGCGCACCTTTAAGGCGTCCGAGGTCAACGAGATCGTGGTCGAACGCTTGAAGATCATCGCCAAGGCCATCACCAAATGCTTAAAGCTCTGTCCCTACGAATATCCCGATTTTATTCCGTATTACCTCACCGGCGGCGGCATCTCCTACATTCGCGGCGCCAAAGAGGTCATGAGCAAGCAATTGGGTCGCAGCATCGAGATCATCGCGCCCGATATTCCGCAAATCAACAAACCAAACCTGTCAGCCAGCTGGGGCCTTTTAGACCTTGCCATCCGCAGCGAAACGCCGGTCAAAAAAGGGTTCTTTGCCAAGCTGTTTCATAAATAACGGAGGATTCTATGCAGTTCAATTCCAAAGAGAGAGACATTATGACCATGCCCGCGCTCATCAAGGTCGTGGGCGTGGGCGGCGGCGGCAACAACGCGGTCAACCGTATGATCGACGCCGGGATAAAGAGCGCGCAGTTTATCGCGGTCAACACCGATCTTCAGGCGCTCAGCCTCTCTAAGGCCGAGCAGCGCATCCAGATCGGCGACAAGCTGACGCACGGGCAGGGCGCGGGCGCCGACCCCGAAAAGGGACAAAAGGCGGCCGAGGAATCCCGTCTTGCCATAACCGACGCCATCAAGGACGCCGACCTTGTCTTTATCACCGCCGGTATGGGCGGCGGTACGGGCACGGGCGCGGCGCCGGTCATCGCCGGTATCTCTAAGGAAATGGGCAAGCTGACCGTCGCGGTCGTCACCAAGCCCTTCGCGTTTGAGGGCAAGCCCCGCATGGAGCACGCCGAGATCGGCATCGAAAACCTCAAAAAGGTGGTGGATACGCTGGTCATCATTCCCAACGAAAAGCTGATGCAGTTCGCCTCGCGTCTGCCGATTTTAGAATCCTTCCGTCACGCCGACGACGTTCTCCGTCAGGGTATTCAGGGTATCAGCGACCTCATCGTGACGCCCGCCACCATCAATCTGGACTTTGCCGACGTGTGCACCGTTATGCGCAACAGCGGCGTCGCGCACATGGGTATCGGCCGCGGCAAGGGCGATAAGCGCACCGTCGAGGCGGTCAAGCAGGCGGTGTTCAGCCCGCTGTTGGAGACCTCTATCGAGGGCGCGTCCAAGATCATCCTAAACATTATGGGCTCGCCCGACGTGACGCTGGACGAGATCCGCGAGGCCACCGAGCTTGTCGCCGAGGTCGTCCACCCGGGCGCCAACATCATCTTCGGCGCGGATATTCGCGAAAGCATGAACGAGGAGATCATGGTGACCATCATCGCGACCGGCTTCGGGCAGGAATATCAGTCGACCAATTATGTGCAGTCCCACAACGCCGAAAAGGCGGAGCCCGCCCGCGACCCGCAAAACCGCCTGACCGGCTTTACGCCCCAACCTGCCGCCGCGACCGAACTCCGGCGGCCCGCCGCGCCGCCCCCCATGCCCGAGCCCTCCCGGCCGGCCATGCCGCAAACCGGCATCCGGTCCTCGCGCGTGGACGTCGAGGACGATTTCCCCGAATTTCTAAAACGCCTCAACAAGGATAAAAAGTAAAGTTGGCATAGGCCGATTGGTTGATATGAAAAAGGCAAAGTGGATTTGGGTTGACGAGGCGGAGCGGGCGGACGAATACGTCAAGTTTTATGATGTGTTTGAATGTGCCGGGGACAAGGCTTCGATCGAGATTTCCTGCGACAGCAATTATGTTTTGTACGTCAACGGGGTCCTGTCGGGGTTTGGGCAGTATCCCGATTATCCGCACTATAAGGTCTATGATAAAATAGATATAAGCGGGTCTGTGCGAAAGGGCAAAAACAGCTTGCTCGTGATCGTGTGGTATTACGGCACGGACTTTATGACCTATGTCAAGGCTCACGCGGGCTTGATTTACGAGGTGACCGATCGGGATCGAATCGCGGCGTTTTCGAAGCGGGGGACGCTGTGCGCCGCCGCGCGGGATTTTGTCGGGTACGAAAAAAAATTGATCACGACGCAGCTCGGATTTTCGTTTCGATACGACAGCAGGCAGTATGACGGCTATGACAAGCCCGATTTTCGTCCGGCCGCCTTTGCGGGAGCGGTCGAGGCGAAAGGGATCAGCTACACGCTGTATCCGCGTCCGGTCAAAAAGCTGCTAATAGAGGATATGACGCCGGGCAAGCCGATAAACGGAGAAGGGCGCATATTCGATTTAGGGCGCGAAACGGTGGGCTTTTTGCATATCAAGTTTCAGGCGCCGACGGGCGCCCGCGTCGTTGTTTCTTACGGCGAGCATCTAAATGACGGCGCGGTGCGGCGAATCATCGGCAACCGCGATTTTTCGGCGGAGCTGATCGCGAACGGCGAATGGTTTGAATATACCAACTGCTTTCGGCGGCTGGCGGCCAGATTTTTACAGGTGGACTGCGACGAGAAAATCGAAATCGAATTTATCGGCATCAGGGAGACGGGCTATCCGTTGCGCGTGACGCCTTTTCGGGCGGATACGCCGTTGCGCCAACAGATATACGATACCGCGGTGAGGACGCTGGCGCTGTGTATGCACGACCATTATGAGGACTGCCCGTGGCGCGAGCAAGCGCTGTATACGATGGACAGCCGCAATCAGATGCTGTGCGGGTATTATGCTTTCGAGGAGTTTGAATTTGCGCGGGCGAATTTATTGCTGATGAGCAAGGCGCAAAAATCGGATAAGCTGCTGCCGCTCTGTTTTCCGGCCGGCAATGATGTGCCGATCCCCTTTTTCAGCCTGATTTATCTCATGCAGATGAAAGAATACGCGCAATATAGCGGGGATTTGTCCTTGCTTGAGGCGCATTTGACGCTGCTAAACGACATCGCGGACGTGTTTATCGGCCGCATCGACGAGACGGGACTGATCCCGAGCTTTGAGGGATACTGGAATTTTTATGAGTGGAGCGACGGCCTGGACGGCATCGGGACGGCCGGCTTGTCTAACAATGATTTTTACAGCGCGAATCAAAAAAACTATGCGCTGCCCCTCAACTGTCACGCGATCCTCGCGCTGAAGAACCTTAACGAAATCTATTCGCTGCTGGATAGGACGCGAAAGATCCCCCTAGGTACGATCGAAAACCTGCAAAAAAAGGTGTTTGACACGTTTTTTGTGGCGGAAAAAGGCGCGTTCAAATCCTTTTCCGACACGGACGGGCACTATTCAAACCTATGCAACGCGCTTGCCGTGCTTTCGGGGTGTGCGGCGGGCAGGGAGCGGGAGGTCTGCCGCAGGATAACGGACGGCGGCATGAATGAGGCCACCCTATCCATGAAGATGTTCGAATACGACGCGCTGCTGCAAACCGACGCCGCTTACGCCGGATATGTGCTGGACGACATCGACAAGCTCTACGGCCATATGCTGCGGCAGGGCGCGACGTCGTTTTGGGAAACGATAAAGGGCGAGGCCGATTTTGACGGCGCGGGCAGTCTTTGTCACGGTTGGAGCGCCATACCCGTCTATTATTATTGGCGTTTACTGGGGGCGTGTCTGGAATCTCGTTGAAAAATTTCGGCGTCTTTTCGCGCCAGTCGGCGCTAATTCTCCTAACCGTAGCGCTGCTACGGCGTCGTCGAAATCGCTTGATTGGCACAAAAATCCATCCGAAATATTCTTTCAACTCGATTCTGTCCACGCCCCTTTTGACCGATTCTGTCCATGCCTTTTTTTGTCGGGGGATTGACAGACGGCAATAACTTTGGTATTCTATGGGTGTCATGGAGAGAGTACGCGAGGGCATCGGCCTGCACACCCAAATATCTATCCAAGCGATATACGCGAAGTCATGACCACCCTTTGAAAGGGTGGTCATGACTAAAAATGGGAGCGACCGAAAACGACGCTTTTCGGGAGCGGACACCTTATCCCTCGATAAAATGCGAGTGAAACGGCATTTTATCGAAAGCGGTAGCGTAAAAAGGAAGTAAAATATGAAAATAGTCAGCCAAACCTTTCGGGTGTCCTCATCGGACGCCGGACCCGTGTTTTATGCCGTGACCGAGCGGGTGCAAGCGGCGGTTGCCGCCGCGCGTATCCAAAACGGCATTTGCGTTGTGTTTTCGCGGCATACGACGTGCGCCGTGCTCCTTGACGAGGATTCGTTTGACAAAACCTATACCGGCCGCACCTACCTCCAGCAGGACTTGGCGGACGTTTTCGAAAGGATAATCCCCACCTGCCGCAAGGAAGGGCAATACCTGCATCCGGGGCCGGCTCTCACCGCATTTGCCGCCGCGCACGGCGAGGATAAGCCGGGCACCCTAAACACCGACGCCCACCTGCGCTCCTCGATACTATAGTTAAATAGTCTACAAATAAGGACTTGTGCGGCAGCTATTCGGCTGTTTTTCATCTGATTTTTTACGCAAATACCTCTAGTATTAGCGACAAAATCAGCTAAAAAACATCTC
>JAIRRW010000114.1 GCA_031255775.1 Clostridiales bacterium | reverse complement strand
GAGATGTTTTTTAGCTGATTTTGTCGCTAATACTAGAGGTATTTGCGTAAAAAATCAGATGAAAAACAGCCGAATAGCTGCCGCACAAGTCCTTATTTGTAGACTGTTTAACTATAGGTTGTTGCGGGTGTCTGGGGACACAATCAACAGTGTCCCAGCGTGCTTTTGGTTCTTTTGCCACGCAGTCAAAAGAACATATAGACAAGCAGCGTTTAATAAAACGACACTTTTCTAATCTAATTCTAATGTTGGTCTAATTTGATTATTACCTGCCAGTTATATATTGACAGCACGAGGGGCGCTTTTGGCCTCACCCGACGCGGCGTCCGTTTTTCCCAGCGCCAGATACAGCGCTTGGGCGACGGTTTCGGCAAGCCGGGCGACAAAGGCCAGCCGCACGTTCCCGCTCCGCCGCGCCCGTATCGGCGCGACCGTGGCCGTAATGCCGATGTTCCCCGCTCGCGGCAGGTTTTTACAAAAGGCCGCCCCGGCGCGGACGCCGCCGTCGATCACCGAAATTCGCCCCACGTCCGAGGGCGCGCCCAGGCTCGCGTCCACCGCGATGACGGGGGCATTAGGGTGGCGGCGGGCGATGTGGCGGATCGCCGCGGACAGGTTGAGCGCGTGTACCGGGCAGCCCAGCGTCCCGTACACAAACACGGGCAGCGGATAGGCGGTCGTCAAAAGTCGGCCGGTCAAGGGGCCAAGGCTGTCCAAAATGACGCGGTCGCTGCCGATGCACAGCACCACGGGGGACGGCTCGCCGGGCTTCAAAAGCCGCCGCACGGCCTGCGCAATTTCCGCCGAGGTATGAAAAAACTCGTTCATTGCCCATAATTATGCGCATCCGACGCTTGTCTTAAACCGAAAAATGCGCTATGATATAGGGGATTTCCCGGACGGAGAAAATCCAACCCACCCCAGACATTTTATAAACACCCGGAGGTTTTATGTATACCGACATTGCGGTAATCGCCCTCGTCGTCGTCTTTGCGCTGTTGGGCTTATGGCGCGGCTTTGGCAAAACGACCATCAGCATCATCGCCCTGTGCGCCGCGCTGGCTGTGACCGTCTTTTTGACGGGAACCGTCTCAAACTGGCTGTTAAATACAGGGTTTGTCAAGAATTTTGTGACCAATTCGGACGGGTTTTCGCTGTTTGGCGTGCTCGAAGGCGCCCTGCCCGCGGAGCTTAGCGGCTATGAGGGCGGCGAGCTGGGCGGCGTATTCGGCATGATTTTAGGGCCCGCCCTGACCCGGTTTGAGAGCCTGGGCGGCACGGCGGCGCTGGGGATCACCTATCAGCAGTATTTTACCATGATCCTCTCGCTCAACCTCCTGATGATGATGGCCGCGGTGCTCCTCTACTTTGCGGGACGGCTCCTCGCGATGATCCTCACCGCGATCCTAAAGGGGATCTTTATCAATAAGGATAAGCGCCCCGGCGCGCTCAGCCGCCTTTTGGGCTTTGTCATGGGCGGCGTTAAGGGCGCGGCCTGGATCATGGCGCTGTTTATCCTCCTCTCGGCGGTCATGCCCTTTGGCTTTACCCAAAAGGTTAGGGAGGACCTCAACGACAGCTCGGTCGGAAAGCTGTTTGCCAAGGGCGCGTTTGCGTTGAGCGACTATGCCGTGTACGGCCTGGGCGGCGAAAAAACCCCCGACGAAAAATTGAAAGAATACTTTGACCTCTTCAACTTTACGGACACAGAGGAGGACGAAACCGACCCCGACGCCGAAATTCCCGACGCCCCCGACCCGGGCGAGAACGACCCCGACGAAAATGACCCCGATGAGAACGCCGGGGACGAGAACGACGAAAACGCCGACCCCGACGGCGAAATCCCCGACGAAAACGATGAGAACGAGAACGCCGAGGAATAAACGTTGTACATAGTAAAATAGATAATAAAAATGGGAGCAAACAAAAACGATGTTTTTGTTTGCTCCCAAATTTTTTCCTCGCGCGAAAGTGTTGGCGCTAAAGCGCTTTATTTCTTATTAAAATTGTGATATACTAAAAGGTATGGAATACATTTTTAACGAGCAGGAGCGGCAGGACGCCTATCGGACAAAGCGCAGGCTTTGGCTCTTTTGGATCGCGGTTCTCGTCGTTTTTTTGGCGGTCGAGGCGGCGCTGATCACCGTCAATCTGGTCGACGTCAGCACGACGCGCAGTCGGCGGTTTTATGTGCCCTTTGCCATACTCGGCATTACGGCCGCCGTGCTGTTTGCCGGGTTTTCGCTGTTCTTTTTTTCGGTCAAATTCCGCTTGACGCGCAAGTACGTCAAGATGCTTAGGGACATTGACCGGGGGCTCAAGGACACGACCGTCGGGCGGTTTACCGCGTTTGACGAGGACATCGGCGAAAAGGACGGCGTCTTTTTTTACAGCATGATCCTCGAATGCAACCCCCTAAAGCGCGGCGACATCACCACGCGCAAGGTGCTGATCGAAAAGACCAAGCCCAAGCCGGACGTTTCGCCCGGCGACCGCCTGCGGTTTACCACGCACGCCAATATTTTGGTGAGCTATGAGTTTTTGTCCCGCATATCAAATGCGCCCAAGGAGTAAAAAATGAAAGGAATCGTCACGGTCATCGGCAAGGATAAGGTGGGCATTATCGCCAAGGTCACCGGGCTTTTGAGCGGCATGAACCTCAACGTCGAGGACATTACCCAGACCGTCATGCAGGAATTTTTTATGATGATGATGCTGTTGTCGCTGCCCGACGACGCCGACATGAAGGCCATTTCCGAAAAGCTGGACGAGACGGGCAGGGCCTTGGGCGTCCATATCCGCATCCAGCACGAGGACATTTTCAACGCCATGCACAGGATTTGAGAGGGGAACTCATGCTGCAAAAATCCGAAATATACGAGACCGTCCGCATGATCGAGGAGCAGAATTTGGACGTGCGCACCGTGACGCTGGCGCTCTCGCTGTTTGACTGCATCGGGTCGGACAAGAAAAAGACCGCGCAGAATGTCTACGAAAAGATTTGTCAAAAGGCCGGAAGGCTGGTCGAGACGGCCGAGGCGGTCGCCGCGACGTACGGGATCCCCATCGTCAATAAGCGGGTTTCGGTATCGCCCGTCAGCCTCATCGGCGCGGCGTCGGGCGGCTATTTAGAGCTTGCCGCCGCCATGGACCGCGCCGCCAAGGCGGTCGGCATCGACTTTATCGGCGGCTATTCGGCGCTGTTGCAAAAGGGCGTCACCGCCTACGAGGCGGCTTTTTTGGACACCCTGCCCGAGGCGCTTTCTAAAACCGATAAGGTGTGCGGGTCGGTCAACGTCGCGTCCTCCAAGACCGGCATCAACATGGACGCGGTGGCGCGGATGGGCGTTATCGTCAAGGAGCTTGCCCGTTTGACGGCGGGGGCGGACGGGTTTGGCTGTGCCAAGCTGGTCATCTTTTGCAACGCGGTGGAGGACAACCCCTTTATGGCCGGCGCGTTTACCGGCCCGGGCGAGGGGGACGCGGTCGTCAACGTGGGCGTATCCGGCCCGGGCGTGGTCCTGGAGGCCATCAAAAAGCACCGGGGCGCGGGGCTGGACGTCATCGCCGAGGTCATCAAAAAGACCGCGTTTAAGATTACCCGCGTCGGGCAGCTGATCGCCGCCGAAACCGCCGGACGCTTGGGCGCGTCGTTTGGCATCGTTGACCTATCCCTGGCGCCCACGCCCAAGGTGGGGGATTCGGTCGCGCATATCCTGGAGGAAATGGGCGTCGGGACGGTGGGCGGCGTGGGCACGACGGCGTGCCTCGCCATCCTCAACGACGCGGTCAAAAAGGGCGGCGTCATGGCGTCCAGCTCGGTGGGCGGCCTCTCCGGCGCGTTTATCCCGGTTTCGGAGGACGCCGGCATGATCGACGCCGTCCGCGCGGGCGCCCTAAGCCTCGACAAGCTGGAGGCCATGACCAGCGTTTGCTCGGTCGGCCTCGATATGATCGCGGTGCCCGGCGATACCTCCGCCGCCGCCCTCTCCGCGCTGATCGCCGACGAATGCGCCATCGGCATGATCAACAACAAGACCACCGCCGTCCGCGTGATCCCCGCGCCCGGCAAGGGCGTGGGCGACAGCGTGACCTTTGGCGGCCTGTTCGGCACCGCGCCGGTCATGGCCATCAAGGATTTCGGCGCACAGGCGCTAATTGACCGAGGGGGACGGATTCCGGCGCCGATACACAGTTTGAAAAATTAAGGAGAGAGAGAACATGAAGCGCAGTGAGGTCCAAGCGGCGGACAAATGGCGGTTGGAGGCCATGTTTGAGAGCGACGCGGCTTGGGAGGAGGAGTTTAAGGCTTTTAAAAAGCGGGTCGGGCGGCTCAAGGGCTTTTCGGGCGGGCTCAACACCGAGGACAGGATTTTTGACTGTCTCACCCTGTCCGACGCGCTGGACGTGACGCTGGAACGGCTGTACTGCTACGCGCGGATGCGCCGGGACGAAAACGGCGTGGCGGATAAGTATGTTTCCATGGCGGACCGGGCGTCGATGGCGCTCACCGATTATGCCGCGCTGGCCGCGTTTATCTCGCCCGAGCTCTGCGCGCTGGACGAGGCCTTTTTGCGCAAGCTGATCGACGACCCCCGGTTTGCCGACTTTTCGTACGGGCTGTCCGAGCTGGCGCGCAAAAAGCGGTATATCCTGTCCGAACGGGAGGAAAAAATTTTGGCGCTGTCCGGCGGCGCGTTGGATATGTTTCAGGACGTGTTTGGCAAGCTCGACTATATCGACCTCAAATTTCCCAAGGTCAGGACGGGGGATAGCCGCGTACAGCTGACGCACGGCAGCTATGCGCTCCTCCTGCAAAACCGGGACCCCGCCGTGCGCAAGGCCGCCTTTACCGGCATCTACAAGAGCTATCTCGCGCTCATCAACACCGTCGCCGCGACCTACGCGGGCTCGGTCAAGGCCGACAACTTTTACGCCAAGGCGCGGGGCTACGAGAGCAGTCTTTCCAAGGCGCTCTACAACGAAAACGTTCCCGTGGCCGTCTACGAAAACCTGCTCGACGCCGTGGGCGGCAACCTGCGGTACGTCCACGATTACGTCGCGCTCCGCAAGCGGCTTCTCGGCGGCGAAAAGCTGCACGTCTACGACCTGTACGTCCCGCTTGTCGAAAATGCCGAGCTGGCGATGGACTATCCCGCCGCCTACGAGCTGGTCAAGGAAGGTCTGGCGCCGCTGGGCGCGGAATACCGGGCGCTTTTGGAAACGGCTTACCGGGACGGCTGGATCGACGTCTACGAGACCGAAAACAAGCGGAGCGGCGCGTACAGCTGGGGCGCGTACGGCACACACCCCTATGTCCTGTTAAACTATACCAAGACGACGCACGACGTCTTTACCGTCGCGCACGAGCTGGGGCACGCCATGCACAGCTACTATTCGGACGCGGCGCTGCCCCACGCCAAGGCGCAGTACACCATTTTCGTGGCCGAGGTGGCGTCCACCGTCAACGAGGTGCTTTTGTTAAAGCACCTGCTCGCCGCGACCGAGGACAAAAAGCTCAAAAAATACCTGTTGTCCTATTATCTCGATATGTTCCGGACGACGCTGTTCCGCCAGACGATGTTTGCCGAGTTCGAAAAGGCGGCGCACGAGGCGGACGCCGACGGCCGCCCGCTGACCCCCAAGTCCCTGAGCGACATCTATTACAAGCTCAACAAAAAATACTACGGCCCCGCGCTGACGCACGACAGCCTCATCCGCTACGAATGGGCGCGGATCCCGCATTTTTATACCGCGTTTTACGTATACAAGTACGCGACGGGCATCACCGCCGCCGTCAATATCGCCGCCGCGATCCTAAAAGAGGGAGAGCCCGCGGTGGACCGCTACAAGGCCTTTTTAAAGAGCGGCGGCAGTGATTCGCCCTACGAGCTCCTAAAGCTCACCGGCGTGGACTTGGGCGAAAAAACCCCGTACGAAACCGCCATGAACGAGTTCAAAAATACGCTGGATACGCTAAAAAGCATGAGCTGAAAAGCAAAAAGTTTGTGAGGAATAAGTGGATATGTCTATGAAAAGAAAGCTGAAAGGGGTGTTTGCCGCGGCTTTTGCGGTCTGTATGGCCGTTATGCTGGCCGGCTGCGGGCCGACGATCGAATACCTGTACGAGTCGGATAACCTCGCGACCGCACATTCGTTTTATCTCGAACTGACCAAGACCGAGCTGGACAGCCTAAACGGCGCCGGCAATATTCGCGCCGGAACCACCCGCTGGTCGGTGTCCGCGTATGTCGAAAAGCTGGCCGAGGTGTCGGGCTGCGCCTTTCAAGAGAGCGCGACCGACAGTCCGTACGCCGTCCGGCTGGACAAACTCGACGCGGACGCGGACGACAGCCAATACTTCACCCGCGAAAAACCCAAGCCGGAGGACGAAAAATGGGGATTTTTTGTCCACGAATACAAGGTTACGCAAAAAAATCCGTTCTACGCGGTCTATGACGGGCTGGCGGGCGGGGAGAGCCCAAGCGGCGGCTTTGTCGACATTATCCTAAACGGCAGCGGCACGCTCCCCCCGATCCGGGAATGCTTTGCCTTTCCCGACGGCTTCGACTTCGGCGACACCAAGGTCACCTTTTATTTTAGGGCGCGCGCGGGTATGCAGGGGGACGGCGCCGCGTCCGAGACCGGCGGCTTTACCCGCTATCTCAAATGGACGGGGACGCTCAGGGCGTTCAACAACGCCGAGATCACCTACACCTTTTACCGCCCCAATACGCTGGGCTGGAACGTCTTGGCGCTTTTGATCGCCGCCGCCGTCGCCGCCATCATCATTCTCGCGACAAAAAACAGCAAAAAATTGCCCCGCCTCGTCAAGATCGAGCCCCGCCGCCGCCCCGTCCCCCACCTAAACGTCAGGGACATCGACGTGTTCGGCCTCAACGCGCCCCCCGGCGGCCAGGTCCCGCCGCCCTTTGACGCGTTCGGCAATCCCCTGCCGCCGCAAAACGGACAGGGCTATCCGCCGCCCCCCTACGGCAACCCCTATTATCCGCCCTACGGCTATCCGCTCTCCCCCGAGCAGCAGCGCGAAAGGGCCAAGCGCGAGCTGGACGATATTTTCGCGCAGGGCAGACCGCCCCAAACGCCCCCGCCCGACGAAAAGCAGCCCGACAACGACGAGAACAAGTGAGCGGGCAAATCAACCCTAAGGAATAAAATGGACAGTCAATTTATCCGCAACGTAGCCATCATCGCGCACGTCGACCACGGCAAGACCACCTTGGTGGACGGCCTTTTACGGCAGAGCGGCGCGTTTAGAAAAAATCAGGCGGTCATGGATCGCGTCATGGACTCCGGCGACATCGAGCGGGAGCGCGGCATCACCATATTGGCCAAAAATACCGCCGTCAAGTACGGCAATTACAAGATCAACATCGTCGATACGCCCGGCCATGCCGATTTCGGCGGCGAGGTCGAGCGGATCCTAAAGATGGTCAACGGCGTCGTCCTGTTGGTGGACGCGTACGAGGGGACCATGCCGCAGACGCGCTTTGTCCTCTCTAAGGCGCTCGCGCTCGACCGCCCCGTCGTCGTGGTCGTCAACAAGATCGACCGCCCGGACGCGCGGCTAAAAGAGGTCGTGGACGAGGTTTTGGAGCTCTTGATCGAGCTTGGCGCCACCGACGCGCAGCTGGACAGCCCCATCATTTACGCCAGCGCCCGGGAGGGGATCGCGGGCAAGGACCCGGACGACATGGCGGCCGACCTCATCCCCCTTTTCGAGGCCGTTGTCCGGCATATCCCCGCGCCGGCGGGCGAGCGGGACAAGCCCTTTCAAATGCTGATCAGCTCGCTCGACTATTCGGATTATGTGGGCAGTATCGGGATCGGCCGGGTGGAAAACGGCGTTCTCTCCCAAAATATGCCCGCGGTTTTGACCAATTTTCACCGCCCCGACAAGCAGGTGCGCACCAAGATCACCGCGATCTATGTGTTTGAGGGCCTCAACCGGATCCCTGCGGAAACGGCGGCGGCGGGCGACATCGTCTGCGTCAGCGGGGTCGAGGGCGTGGAGATCGGCGACACGCTGTGCGCGTCGGACGGCGTCGCCGCGCTGGAGTTTCCCGAGATTTCCGAGCCCAGCGTGGAGATGACCTTTTTGGTCAACGACAGCCCCTTTGCCGGACGGGAGGGCAAGTTTGTCACCTCCCGCCACCTCCGCGCCCGCCTGTACAAGGAGGCGGTCAGGGACGTTTCGCTGCGCGTGTCGGACGGCGATAGCAGCGAGTCGTTCCGCGTGGTGGGGCGCGGCGAGATGCACCTTTCCATCCTCATCGAAAATATGCGGCGCGAGGGCTATGAGTTTCAGGTCTCCATGCCCCGCGTCATCCTAAAAGAAAAGGACGGCAAGATCCAAGAACCCATCGACCGCATGGCCGCCGACGTGCCCGCCGATTGCGTGGGCGCCGTCATCGAAAAAATGGGCGCGCGGGCGGGCGAGCTGGTCGGCATGACCCCGGCGGGCGGCCGGATGCGCATGGAGTTTTCGGTGCCCGCGCGCGGCCTGTTTGGGTACAAGTCCCAGTTTTTGACCGATACCGGGGGGGAGGGGATCCTCTCGTCGGTGTTCGACCGCTACGACGACTATCGCGGCGACTTCGATCGGCGTCCGATGGGGTCGCTGGTCGCGTTTGAGACCGGCGAGTCGTCCGCCTACGGCCTGTTTGGCGCGCAGGAACGCGGCCCGCTCTTTATCGGCCCGGGCGTCCGGGTGTACGCGGGCATGGTCGTGGGGCTAAGCCCCAAGGGGGGCGATATCGCCGTCAACGTCTGCAAAAAAAAGCAGATGACCAATATGCGCGCGTCCGGCTCCGACGAGGCCCTGCGCCTCATCACGCCCGTGCAGATGTCCCTGGAGCAGTCGCTGGAGTTTATCGGCGACGACGAGTATCTAGAGGTCACGCCCAAAAGCGTGCGGATCCGCAAGCGGATTTTGGATGCGGGGTTGAGAGCGAAAGCCGATCACCGCAAGAAAACTCTATCCGCCTCCGGCTGACGAAAAAGCGCGTGATGCGGGCTACGTGCGGCGGGGCAACTCGGTTACGTATTAGAAGTACGCGCCCTCGTTGCCCCGCCGCCTGTTGCCCGCCTGACACACTTTTTGGTCAGCCGGGCGGAGGCAATAGACCGTTGCCCGCCTGACACACTTTTTGGTCAGCCGGGCGGAGGCAAA
>JAIRRW010000062.1 GCA_031255775.1 Clostridiales bacterium | reverse complement strand
CAATCGTCACGCCCTCGGCGGCGCGAATCTTTTCGCGGTTTTTTGTCAAAATCTCGTAGGTTCCGCCGCCCACCGTGCCCAGTCCCAGTATCGCGATGTTGATCGTTTTATCCATAAATTTTTTTCCTCAAGCATTCAATTGATAGAGAATGTTAAGCCCCTTTAACGTCAGCGCGCGATCCACCTTGTCGATGCAGCCGCTTTCCGCCGCGACGATCTCGGACAGGCCGCCGGTCGCGATGACCCGCATGGGGGTTTCGCCGCGCTCGGCCTTGATGCGGCGGATCAGGTACTCGACCATGCCCACATAGCCGTATATCAGCCCCGCCTGCATATTGGTTATGGTGTTTTTGCCGATGACCTTGTCGGGTCTGACCAGCTCGACCTTGGGGAGCCGGGCGGCCTTTTGCGACAGCGCGTCCGCGCCGGCCTTTAGCCCAAACCCGATACAACCGCCCAAAAATTCGCCCGAGGCCGAAACGACGTTGAACGTCGTGGCCGTCCCGCAGTCCAAGACAATGCAGGGGCCGCCGTAGAGGTTGTAGGCCGAGACCGAATTGACGATGCGGTCGGCGCCCACCTCCTTGGGGTTGTCGTAGCGAATGTGCAGCCCCGTCTTGATCCCGCTGCCCACGATCATGGGCTTTAGGCGGAAAAAGGAGGTAAACATATGCTCGAAGGTATAGTTGAGGTTGGGGTTGACGCTGGACACGATGGCGCCCTTGATGGACGAAATGTTTTGCCCGTTTAGGCGGAACATATCGTTTAACGCCGAAAAATATTCGTCGCCCGTCTTGTGCGTCGAGGCCGACAGCCGCCCCGAATATAAAAGCTCGTTGTCCTTAAAAACGCCGATCTTGACGTTGGTGTTGCCGATGTCTACCGCTAAAATCATGGTGTCAAATCCTTATAAATCCACTATCTGTCCGCTCCGTCGCGGCGCTTGGGGAGCCGACCCTCCATCTTAGTTACGGCCATGCAAAGGAGGGGCACGACCAGCGTGTTGACCGCCAGCTCGATGGGGGCGTTGAGCGCGATGATCGCGGGCAAAACGGCGCTTAGGATAATATCGCCCTCGCGCCCCGCCGCCACGGGCGCAAACAACAAAACCGCGCCGCCGACAAGCAGGGTGTTGAAAAGACTTCCGGCCGCCGCCGTCAGCCCGTACCGCAGATAGCGGCGCTTTTCGGGGGTTTTGCGAAAGAGAAAGGCAAACAGCCGACCCGCGCCCCAGGTGAGCCCCGCGCCCAAAACCCGCGCGGCGACCGGAATCCACGGGGCCTGCATAAACGCGTAGGAGAGCGGCGACGTGCCCATAAAGGACAGGGCCATGCTCAAAAGCCCGAAGAATAGGCCGGACAGGAGAGAGAGCCTAAGCCCGCGCGTACAGCAGACAAACAGCACCGGCAGCAGAAAGACAAAGGGGGCAAAGGAGAGCGCCGCCATGAGGGCGAACGCCGCGGCCGCCGCCGCCAGCTCGTAAGCCGACAAATGTTTCACGAAAGTGTACCTCCGGCTGCACCCGGCCGTCTCTTGCCGCCGTGGCGCGCCCAATCGGGAATGAGCTACGGGGTACGGATCGCCGCCTAGGGGGGGGAGTGACAGATAGTGGGTTGATACGGGCTACGATTGGCCGAACCTCTCTGAACTTTGCTGACGCAAAGTTAGCAATCGCACGCGATTGTCGGTTCGGCGCGCCGCCTCAGTCATGTATGTCCCTATACACTCCTTTCGGCGGCAAAACAACTGTTGCCCGTCTGAACCTCACTCTTTGTCACTCCGTATCACGCATGATTTGCCTGCTCCCGCCTAACGGGGCTGCCGTCCTCTGACCGATCGCGCGGGAAAAAGGGGCGCCCGCCGCTTTTCGGTAGGGTCATCATATAGATTTTTGCCTTTAAAGTCAAGTAAAGCGAGACCGATAGCGGTTTTTTATCGATACGATAGCGGTTTATCTCTCTTTTTCGGCGGGTTTTTCGGCGGTTTTTCGGTTGAGATGTTTTTTGCGGCGGGGGTGGTGAAAGGGAATCAGCCGCGTGAGCTCGGCGCCCGAAAAAAACCGCGTCCACAGGAGCAGCCCGACAAAGACGGCAAGGCCGGGCGGCGCGGCGACGACCAGCCGCCAGAGCGGGGCGAGGGCAAAGAGGTTGGCCAAAAACCAAAGGCCGACCGAGACCGCCGCAAAGCCGAGGCAAGAAACGGTCAGCTTCCAAAAGGGCAGGACGCGCAAGGCGCTGCCGGAGGCGCGGTTCATCATGACGGTATCGAGGGCGGCGGTGACGAGATAACAGGCGACTGTGCCGATAAGCGCGCCGTAAATGCCGATAACGCGCAGCAAAAGCGCGGTGAGCGCGATCTTAACCAGCGCGCCTAAAAGGAGGTTGAGCGCGGGGCGGGCGGGCTTGTTGCAGCCCTGCAAAACCGCCGTCGCGAGGTGGATCATGCTCATAAACAGGACGGCCGGCCCGCTGAGGCGCAGCAAAAGCGCGGACAGCCCGAGCTCGGCGGCGCTGAGCCCCTTGGCGTACAGGAGGGCGACGACGTCGCCGCCCAGCGCCGTGACCAGCACGAAAAACGCCGCGCTCATCACCGCCGTCAGCTTTAGGTTGTAGGCGATTTCGGGGCGCAAATCCTTGTCGGTCTCTTTCAGCCTGGTCAGGCGGGGCATGAGGGCGACCGAAAACGCGGACACCACCACCACCGGCATGTGAATAATGGTCATGACGATGCCGTTGTACAGCCCGTACAGGGACGTCGCCCCGGCAACCCCCGTCCCCGCCCCCACCAAAAGATTGATGATCAGCATCGAATCGACGACCTGGGTGACCGGGAGGATCAACGAGCCGAAGGTCACGGGCAGCGCGATGCGCAAAAGCCCCTTTAAGAGCTGCCCGACCGACTCGGCCTCTGCCCGCCGCCCCGCCCTTTCGGCCGCCCGCGCCCGCACGGCCCCGGTCGAAATGACCGAAATATCGGACGTCGGCCGGAGGGGATCGAGCTCGCCCGCGCTTTCAAACAGCGCCGCCCGGCGGTTTTGCCGCGCCGCCCGGCGGTTGTTGCGCCCCCGGGTCGTCAAAAACAGGAGAAACAGCGCCAAAAGCGCCGCCGCCTCGGAAATCGATATGCCCAAGAGCGCGCCGAGAACCCCCCATTCGAGCCCGCGCGGCAGCAAGAGCGCGGCCAAAAACAGCCCCAAAATCAGCTTGACGAGCTGTTCGGTCAGCTGCGAAACCGCCGAGGGCAGCATATTCTGCCGTCCCTGAAAAAAGCCGCGAAAACAGGCGATGACCGCGACAAAAAGGATGGCGGGCGCGATGCCGGCATAGGCGGCGGCGGCGCGGTCGTTGCCCTGCGCGGACGCAAGCGGCGCGGCCAGCAAAAAGACGACGAGGGCGCCCAAAAGGCCGACGAGCGAAAACGCGGCCATGGACACCCACAGCGCCCTGTCCGCCCCCCGCTCGTCCCC
Source organism: Clostridiales bacterium (assembly GCA_031255775.1). GTDB lineage: Bacteria > Bacillota > Clostridia > Christensenellales > Pumilibacteraceae > JAIRRW01. Next base: position 308 of record JAIRRW010000062.1, on the reverse strand, counting down.
CCGCGCCAGACGCACCGCCACCGTGCGGGAGATCGCCGCGGGCAGGCCGCCGCCGGAAACGGTGAGCAGCAGCGTATAGAAGGGGAAGACCATCTGGTACAGCCCCATGCCCTCCGACCCCAAAATATTGGTGAGCGGGATCCGGTACAAAACGCCGATCAGCTTGGCCGCCACCATCGCGGCCGCCAGCATCCCCGCCCCCGTAAACAACTTTTTCAGCTTGCCCATACAGGACATAGCCTTTGTAATAAGGGGGGAAAACATTCCTCCCCCCTATCCCCTAACCGCAAACCCCTATCTTTCCGAGG
>JAIRRW010000046.1 GCA_031255775.1 Clostridiales bacterium | reverse complement strand
GTGGCGGAATGGCAGACGCAAAGGACTTAAAATCCTTCGGAGGAAACTCCGTGCCGGTTCGACCCCGGCCTTGGGCACCAGGAAGGATGGCAGGCTGATATGTCTGCCTTTTTCTTGTTTGTCGCAAATATCCGGCTCACAGAGATTTTAAGAAAAATAAAACGTAATTGACGCTTATTGGAAATCGGTGAGCGGTCTCGGAATGGAGCTATTATGCACATCAACAACAGGAAGGACATTCTCATACCTAAGCTTCAGCGCGGGATGGACAGGATAAAGGAAAGGATATACGAAACGGTCGGGCGGCTTTCGGTCAGTTTTTACCGTACCGACGAGCCTGTCGAATGGAAGGACAGAGAAGAGGGGATATATAAACCGATCGGCGTCGGCGAAAAGTGGGGAGACCTGTTTGACTGCGCTTGGTTCCGTATGGTCGGGGTTGTGCCGGCTGCTGCCGCCGGGAAAAAGGTGGTGTTTGTCATCGATATTGACGGCGAGGGCTGTCTGTTTGACGACGCGGGAACGCCAATCAGAGGTATCACGAATATTTCGTCCGACTTCGACAAGCGGCTGGGACTTCCGGGCAAGCGGGTTCTGCAATTTTCGGATAGGGCGCAGGGCGGCGAAAGGGTCGATATATGGATCGACGCGGGCTGTAATGACCTGTTTGGCAATATGTGCGGCGGCACACTGCGCCAGGCGGAAATAGCGGTATGCGACGAGGAGATACGCGCCCTCTATTACGATTACTGGGTGCTGTTTGACCTGTTGAACGCGATTGACGACAGCGGCGCAAGGTATCATTCGGCGCTCTACGCTTTGGAAAAGGTGAGCAATACGATCAATCGCTTTACGCCGGAGGAGGTTGCGTTTTGCCGCGGCGTCCTCGCCGTTCAGCTTGGCATGAAGGCGGCGGATACCGGGCTTGTGTTTTACGCATCCGGGCAGGCGCACCTGGATCTTGCCTGGCTTTGGCCGATCCGCGAAACGAAGCGGAAGGCCGCGCGGACATTTTCGACGGCGCTGGAGCTTCTTAAACGGTACCCGGATTACATTTTTGGGGCAAGCCAGCCCCAGCAGTACGCTTGGATAAAGGAGAGCCATCCGGCGCTCTATAAAAAAATCAAGGCGCAGGTTGAGGCCGGACGCATAGAGCCGCAGGGCGCGATGTGGGTCGAGCCCGATCTCAATCTCACGAGCGGGGAGTCGCTTGCGCGGCAGGTCATGTACGGCAAGCGGTTTTTTGAGGAGGAATTCGGGCGGACGGTTGATATTGCGCACATACCCGATGTGTTTGGGTTTAATGCCGCGCTCCCGCAGATACTGAAGAAAAGCGGTGTGGACAAGCTGCTGACAATCAAACTCAGCTGGAACAAGTATAATAAGTTTCCGTATCATAGCTTTAGGTGGCGCGGGATCGACGGCAGCGAGGTTTTTGTTCATATGCCGCCGGAGGGCGTTTATAACAGCGCCATGGCGCCGCGTTCGCTGTGTGCCGCCGAGAAAAATTTTGAGGAAAAGGGACTTGCGGGGGAGGCAATCCTCATGTACGGGATCGGCGACGGGGGCGGCGGCCCCGGGCCCGAGCATTTAGAGCGACTAAAGAGGGTCAAGGATCTATCGGGGGTTTCGCGGGTAAAATCCGCGGATACCGCGAAATTTTTTGACGAGGCGGTCAAGGCGGCGGAACGGCTGCCGGTTTATGACGGAGAGATGTATCTCGAAAAGCATCAGGGCACCTATACGTCACAGGCGCGCAACAAGTTTTTTAACCGCCGTATGGAGTTGGCGCTCAAGGATGCGGAGTATTTTTCGGTCATGGCCTGGAAGAAAAAGGGTCTTGCGTATCCCAAGGCACAGTTTGAAGCCGTCTGGAAAGAAGTGCTTTTGTATCAGTTTCACGATATATTGCCCGGTTCGTCCATCAAAAGAGTGTATGACGAAAGTATCGAAAGGTACGAAAAGCTCCTAAAAGAGACCGAAGAAATATCGGAGCGCGCGCTGGCCGCATTGGGCGGCGGCGACAAGCTGCATAACCCCAATTCCTTCCCGGTCTTAGGTATTCCGGCATATTCCTCAAAGGACGCATTAAAGGCCTCGGCGGGTCTTACGGCCGACCGCGACGGGCTGGAGAGCGATACCGTGCGGGTCATATTTGATGAGAACGGCGGCGTCAAGGAGTTATTCGATAAAAGGGCGAATCGGAATATCCTGTGCGGCGTATCGAATATTTTTGCGCTGTACCGTGACCGCGGGGACGCATGGGATATGGAGGACGGCTGGCAAGACCGTTTCCGCGGGACATTTCGCCTGGTGAGCGCCGAAAGCGCCGTCGAAAACGGATACGCAGTGCGGCGGCAACGTTTCGCGTTTGGCGATTCCGTCATTGATCAGACCGTCAAAATATCGAATGACTCGGCTATGACGGATTTTGGGTGCCGGATAGACTGGCGGGAGCGGGGGCTGTTTCTAAAGGTTGCGTTCAGCCCGGACGTGGAGACCGATCGGATCAACTGCGGCTGCGCGTACGGGAATATAAAGCGGAGCCTGATAAAGAACAATCCCTACGAGCAGGCGCAGGACGAAATATCCATGCACCGCTATGTCGATATGTCGGAGCCGGATTACGGCGTCGCTGTTTTCAACGACTGCAAGTACGGCTGCAGCGCCGGAAAGCGCGATCTCAAAATAAGCGTTTTGCGGAGCGTCGAATGGCCCGGACGGGACGCGGACAGGGGCGTCCATACCTTCAAATTCGCGATATACCCGCATGAGGGCGCGTTTGAGCACAGCGACGTTGCCGAGGCGTCCTACGCGTATCAGACAAGGCTGTACGGACTGGACGCGGAGGGGCTTTTGGCGCTTGTCAACCCGGACGGCGCGATCGTCGAAAGCATCAAGGCCGCCGAGAACGGCAAGGGCGTTGTCGTCCGCATCTGCGAGGAAAAGGGCAAACGCGCGGCGGTCACCGTAAAGCCGAATTTTTCGTATCAAAAGAGCTTTCTGATATCGATCGACGAGAGGAAACTTTGTGAGACCGACGGCCTTGACTTTACGCTAGCGCCCTTCGAGATACTCACGCTGTTGTTTGAGGATTGATCGTTTTTCGGTATGCTTCCGGGGATATGAGCCGGTATTTTTTGAAGACCTTTCGGAAACATTTGTTTTTGCGCGCATATATATTATGTAGTCGCTATGAACGGTGTTAAAATGGACATTTCATTTTGCGAGCTTAGGTGCAAGGACGTCGTCAATGCCTGCGACGGCCGAAAAATGGGCCGCATCATCGATATCGTATTCTGCCCCGAAACGGGTGTGATACGGGGCATTGTCACGCCCTTTCAGCGGCGGCTGTTTTTTTCGAAGGCGCAGGAGATTTTCATTCCCTGGCGTTGCATCAAAAAGCTGGGGGAGGACGTGATCATCGTTGACATCCGCTCGATGGACGGCCGTCCCGACCGGGGATTTGACCGGGGCGGGTACGACTATGACGACGGACCGCCGCCTGCGGAGGCTTGCGCGCCGCCCGGCCGGGACGGTGAGGACGCGCGGGGTCAGCCCGGTGATGTGCCCGCCTGCGACCACCGCTGCGATAAATGTATGCTTTTTGACTGCGCGTACCGCTGGAAAAAAGGCAACGCATAGGGCATATAGCCGATCGAATGTGAATAGAATAGGGTATAGTAGAGCGGGAATAGATCGATTCGATAGACAATCCGGGCATTTTTGCGGTATAATGTACCATCAAGAGTGGGCGGTACAGCGCATGAAATGTATGTTTTGCGGATATTCGGAAAGTAAGGTGATCGATTCGCGGGCGACGGACGAGGGCGGCAGCATTCGTCGTCGGCGCGAGTGCATGAAGTGCGGCCGTCGATTTACCACCTATGAAAAAATCGAGCATACGCCGCTGCTTGTCATCAAAAACGACAAAACGCGGCAGCCCTTTGACATCGCAAAGATCAAGAACGGCGTGCTAAAGGCCTGCGAAAAGCGGCCCGTTGCCGCCAAGGATATTGATCGACTGGTGTCCGAGATCGAGAAAAGGATCTATAATTCGTATGACCAGGAAATCGAATCGGCCAAGATCGGCGAGATGGTCATGGACGGCTTAAAGAGCTTGGACGAGGTATCGTATATCCGGTTTGCCTCGGTCTATCGGCAATTTAAGGACGTGTCCACCTTTATCCAATTCGTCTCCGATTTCGAAAAGAAAATCAAGGAATAGACCTGTTCTTGCAACTCACGATTGGTTTTAGAGCAGGTCAAGAATAACCATTGGCGGCAAAGGGCTCTATCGGCTCGTCCCGCCTTTGCGGGCAGGTGGCCGCCATGACCTTGTTTGACGTGCAGGAAAATACCGATTTTATCATCCGCAAAATCCGCGGCGCGGGGACGGTGCGCCGCCGCCTTTTGGACATCGGGCTCGCGCCCGGCGCCCGGGCAAGGCTGGTCAGGATCGCGCCGTTTAAGAGTGCCTATCTCATCGAGCTTAGGGGGTTTTCGATCGCGCTCAAATGCGACGCGGCAAGGCTTGTTGACGTCGTTATGGGGGGACGCGCATGAGCGCGCGCCCAAAAACGGTTTTATTGGCGGGCAACCCCAACGTGGGAAAAACCAGCTTATACAACCGCATGACCAAATCCTTCGAGCACGTCGGGAACTGGCACGGCGTGACCGTGGGGGCGGTCGGCAAGGACGTGACCCATAACGGCCAAATCTACCGCGTGACCGACCTGCCCGGCTTTTATTCGCTATCCGTCTACAGTCCCGACGAGGCTCATTCGCGGGACGCGCTGCTGGCGGCGGGCGGAATGTCGGGGCGCGGCGCGGGCGCGATTGTCCTAAATGTCGCCGACGCGAACAACCTCGCCCGCAATTTATACCTGACCCTCCAGCTGATCGAGCTGGGGCTGCCGCTTGTGCTGGTCGTCAATATGATCGACGAGCTCAAAAAGAAAGGGCGGCGGCTGGACGACGGGCTGTTATCCAAGAGACTGGGCGTCCCGGTCGCGGCGGTGAGCGCGAATCATAAGGGGGACGCCGTTCGGCTGATGGACGCGGTATACGGCTATAAAACACAGACGCCGACAAGGCCGCCCTATCTCGATAAGCTGCCGCTCGGCGGCGTCAAAAAGCTGTTTGCCGGAAAAGCCGCCATCCCCGTCCATGCGGCGGATTTTGTCGCGCTCAAGCTGCTGGAGGGCGACGGCTATTATATCGAAAAGAGCGGCGTCGACAAAACGGCGCTGAAAGAGCTGTGCGGGGGGCGGGACTTCGAGGCGGACATCGCGGCGCTTCGGTACGGGTATATCGACGAGCTGATGCGCGGCGTGATCGCGGGGGAGGAGGACGCCGCCGCCCATCCGCAAAATCGGGCGCGGGCGGCCGTCCGTAAGGCCTCGGCCACGCTCGATCGGCTGTTTTTAAACAAATATTTGGCGTTTCCGCTGTTTTTAGCGATTATGCTGGGCGTCTTTTATGTGACGTTCGGTTGGGTCGGCACGTCGCTCAGCAACGGTCTGGCGCGGCTGTTTACGCAGGGCGTCTACCTGCCCTTGACCGACCGGCTAACCGGCATGGGCACCCCGGTATGGATGACGGCGCTGTTGGGCGACGGCGTCGTTTTGGGTGTCGCGGGCGTCCTGAAATTTTTGCCGCAAATCCTATTTATGTTCCTTTTTCTCTCGCTGTTGGAGGACAGCGGATACCTGAGCCGTGTCGCGTTTATGAGCGAGGGGCTCTTGTCCAGGCTCGGCCTGTCGGGTCGGTCGGTCTTTACCATGATCATGGGCTTTGGCTGTTCGGCGGCCGCGGTGCTGTCCGCCCGGGGCTTAGAGTCGGATATGGTTCGCAAAAAGACCGTTTTGTTGACGCCCTATATCACCTGCTCGGCCAAGCTGCCCGTTTTTGCCGTCATTGCCGGCGCCTATTTCGGCGCGGGGCAGGCGGCGCTGATTTTCGCGCTGTACGTGACGGGGGTGGCGGTGGCGCTGTTTTTGGCCTTTTTGTTCGAGAGGTGTATCCCGCCCCTAAAAAGCGGCTCCTTTTCGTTTATCCTGGAAATGCCCGCCTATCGGTTTCCGTCGCCCGCCCGCATCGCGCAGGTCATCGGGCACAACCTAAAATCCTTTCTCTCCCGCGTGGGCACCGTGGTGTTTATGCTCAACGTCATCGTGTGGGCGCTGGCGAATTTTTCGTTAACGCAGGGCTACACGGCGGGCGGCGAGGGGAGTATCCTCTGTCACGCCGCCGGGTTTTTGTCGCCGTTGTTCGCGCCGCTCGGCTTTGGCAACTGGCGGGCGGTGGCCGCGCTTTTGAGCGGAATCGTGGCCAAGGAAGGCGTCATTGCCGCCGTCGAGAGCTTGGGCGGGGTGACCGTCGTATTCGGCGGGGACGCGCCCGCGCTGTCGGCGCTCTGCTTTATGGTTTTTACGCTGCTCTACACGCCCTGCGTCGCCACGATAGCGGCCACCTGCCGCGAATCGGGACTAAAATGGACGCTGCTGGGGCTGGGCGTTTCGGCCATGACCGCCTATTTTTTCGCGCTGCTGTGCCGCATTGCCGGGCTTCTGTTTTTGCTCGACCCCGGCCTGACCTCGGGCGTCCTGCTGCTGTTGTTGTTGATCGGCGCGCTGGTCGTCGTCCTGCGTGCCTTGATCAAGCGACCCCGCTTGATTCGGGCCTGCGGCTACGGCTGCGGCGCCTGTCCGGCAGCGGCCTGCGGCAAGGAACCGCAAGAGGCGAAAAAGCGGCATAAATAAAATCGGAAGAGGAAAAAAATGACACCTTTTCCCCTCGGACTCCTTATCTCTCGATAAAATGAAAGCGTCAGCGGCATTTTATCGAAAGCGTCGGCGCTATTTGACTTTTTTACGGACGTATTATATAATGTACGGGATTGAATGTATCAAGCATAAGGATCACCGCGCATGAAGAAAAAGAGAAAACAGAGAGAGTCGGCGGTCAAGGCGTCCGAGGCCGAGGCCGCGCCCGCGAGAGCCGTCCCGAAAAAGCGGCCGTTGATCGTCGCCATAACCGCCGTTGTGCTGGCGCTGGCGCTGATTGCCGGGGCGATCGTCGTGATTGTCGTCGTTTTAAACGATCGGTTTGTGGACGCTTATGAGGACCCGACGGCCACCGTCAAGCTGTCCAACGGCATGGAGCTGAATTTTACGATTTGGGAGGAGGACTGCCCCAACGCCGCGACCAACTTTATCCAGCTGGCCGAGAGCAAATATTTTGACGGGGCGATCCTGTTTGACGCCTCAAAAAACGAGGGTTTCGTGCGGTTTGGGGGGTATCTGCCCGACGGGATGCACCGCGGCGACGAGGACACGGCCTATCTCGATACGATCGAGCGGATGAGCCCGGACGGAAAGACCGATTATCAAAAAAACAAATTCGGGTACCGCATCAACAAGGACAGCGGGTCGCGGGCGTCCAACTACAGCGCGATCGGGCGGTTGAGCTTTTCGTATCGGTATACCGCCACCGAATTCCAAATCACGGCCGCGGATTCGACCTCCCTCACGGTAGACGGCAAATGGGAAATTTCCTGTTTCGGGGCGGCCGCCGACGACAAGACGATCGAAAATATCTTGGCGATTTTTGCGCTGTCCCTCGACGACGGAACCCAATTTCCCCACAAATTTTTCCGGGCGCCGCTGGACAAAGACGGCCTCATCACCATACAGTCGGTCAAGGTGAAAAGGCTGTTGAAAGAAAAGTGGAAGGACTTTGATTTTATGACCTATTATGTCAAGGAGGACAATTCTAAGCAAAACGGTATGGGCAATTGGTCTTCCACGACGCAAAAAAAGACCGGCAATACCTAAAAAAATTCGTTAAAACACCATTCGGAACGTATAAAAAGTAAAAAATTGCCAAACAATATAGGGTCGTGTTTCCACGAGCTTAGGGAAAACCCCTGTTTTGGGAGGTAATTTTTTTATGACAATGGGACTTATCATGCTGGCGCTGGCCGCGGTCTTGATTTTTTTCGGGTTGACCGAACGGATGTTTAGGTCGCTGCGGATCGCCAATTGGGTCGGCTTTATCATCATTTTGGGCTTTGCGATCGGCGCGATAGCCCCCGATATTTTTATCACCGGCTACCTGTCCGTCAACGTCGGCGGCTTTATCCTGCCGACTATTTTTATGGCGGGGCTGGCGATCCTGTGTATGCGGCAAAAAAATTTTTTGCGCCCCATGGCGGCGGAAACGGCGGTCATGGCGCTGACCATCGTCATGCTGTTTTTCTTTCCGCAGGGCGCGATGTGGCAGCGCGTCCTCTGTTCGCTCCTCATCGGAATCCTCGGCGGGGCGTTGGCCTATGCCGTCGGGGGGCACAGGGTGAGCATCCTGTTTGCGGTTTTTGGCGGCGTCGCGATGGGCGAGCTGACCATGCGGGTTTCGGATTTTATGTTTGTTTCGGGTTCGCCCATCCTGTTGGGGAGCGGCGTTGCCTTTGACGCCATGATCACCGCCGCCGTCGTCGGGATCGCGATCGCCGAGATCGCGGCGCGTGTCCGCCTTAAAAACGCCGACCGCGCGACGGCGCAGCGCGCCCTAAATTTTGAGGCGGGGCGGGACGCCGACCTTTTAAAAAGAGAAAGCGCCCGGCCCAAAACCGACGATTTCTCCGATTATTTTGACGATTCGCTTTGACGCTCCGCGTTTCGGCCAGACGCGAATGCCGGAGGCATTCGGCCGAACTTTTACGGTGTCCGAGGGGAAAAAGTGTCATTTTTCCCCTCTCCCGATTTGATTCGCGCGAATGGGCACATTCGCGCGAGGAAATACGGCGCTTTTTTACAAAAAACGTCGTTTTTGTAAAAAAGATTTAAGTTATTGGACATTTTTTGTTCTGTGTGCTACAATATGGGGCGTATGAGCACACGGAAACCTCTGGTGGCGGTTTGCGGCCGTCCCAACGTCGGGAAATCGACTTTTTTTAATAAGGTATGCGGAAAGCGTATATCCATCGTCAAGGATACGCCGGGCGTGACGCGCGACCGGATTTATGCCGACGCCGAATGGTGCGGCTATCATTTTACGCTGGTCGATACGGGCGGGCTGGAGCTCAACAGTGAGGACGCCATGTATCGGCACATCCTTTCGCAGGCGCGTGCCGCCATGGAATCGGCCGACGTCATTCTGTTTTTTACCGACGCCAAGAGCGGGCTTGTCGCATCCGATCATGACGCGGCGGAGCTGCTGCGCCAGACCAATAAGCCGGTCATATTGGTGGTCAACAAGCTGGATAATTTCGAGCTCGAAAAGACCTATGATTTTTACGCGCTGGGACTGGGCGAACCGCACCCGATCTCCTGCGAGCAGTTAAAGGGGATCGGCGACCTGTTGGACGTCGTGGTCGGCCATTTCGATCGGGTGGAGCCTGCCGAGGACAAATCGGTCAAGATCGCGGTAGTCGGCCGTCCCAACGTAGGCAAGTCGTCGCTGGTCAATCGGATATTGGGGACGGAGCGGGTCATTGTGTCCGACATGGCGGGCACGACGCGGGACGCGATCGACACGCCCTTTACGTACAACCAAAAAAACTATACGCTCATCGACACGGCGGGAATGCGGCGCAAGCGCAGTATCGAGGACGAGACGGTCGAGGACTATTCGGTCATGCGCACGCTGTCGGCGATTTCGCGGGCGGACGTCGTGCTGACGCTGTTTGACGCGGGCGCGGACATTGCCGAGCAGGACATCCGAATCGCGGGGCACGTGCACGAGGAGGGCAAGCCCGGCCTCATCCTCATGAACAAGTGGGATCTGGTCGAAAAGGACAGCTATACCATTCGGGGCTACGAGGACAAGCTAAAAGAGCGCCTAAACTTTATGGACTATTTTGTGCCGCTCTTTATTTCGGCCAAAACGGGGCTGCGCACCGAAAAGGTCTTGCGCCTTGTCGATACGGTATACGAAAACGCCGGCCGCCGCGTGACGACCGGGATACTCAACGATATGCTGGCCGAGGCGGTGCGAACCACCGAGCCCCCCACGCACAAGGGGCGGCGGCTCAAGCTGTTTTATATCACGCAGGCGGCCTCTCGTCCGCCCACCTTTGTCGTGTTTGTCAACGACGCGGAGCTGGTTCACTTTTCGTACGCGCGGTATCTCGAAAACTATTTTCGAAAGACCTTTGATTTTGCGGGCACGCCCATTCGGTTTATTTTCAAAAACAGAAAGGAAGAGGGAAAACAACGTTTATGATCTACTATTGGCTGACCTTTGCGGCGGTTATCGTCGGCGCGTATTGTATCGGCAACGTCAACTTTTCGATCATTATTTCGAGGCTCATCGCGCACCGCGACATACGGCAGGAGGGCAGCGGCAATCCGGGCACCATGAACGTGCTGCGCAACATGGGCAAGCCGCTGGGGGCGCTGACCCTCGTGCTGGACGTCCTAAAGGGCGCGCTGCCCGCGCTTTTGGGCTGGCTGATTTTGGGGCCGGACGACGCGGGCGAATGGGCGCCTTGGCGGTTTAGCCCCGATATGCTGGGAGCGGCAACGGCCGGACTTGCCGCGGTCGTGGGGCATATTTATCCGCTCGCCTACCGATTTAAAGGCGGAAAAGGGGTCGCGTCCGCCTTGGGCGTCGCGCTTGTCGCAAACTGCGGCGGTATGTTTTGGTGGGTCACCTTTGCCGCCTTTTTGATCGGCGTCGTCTACCTGTATTTCGGCCAATACGGCTTTATCGCCTCGCTCGTCATCACCGGGATTCCGCTGGGCTTTGCGGCGGTCATGAGCTTTGTCGGCGGCTATATCGCGTCCGGCGTCCTCCTGCTTGCGCTCTACGCGCTGATCCTCTTTGCGCACCGGGGCAATATGTCGCGCTTTGCCAACGGAAAGGAGGCCAAAACGGTCATTTTCGGGCAGGACAAGCGCAAGGCGAAAAGGGCGGCGCAAACCGAATCGCCCAAGGCCGACGCGGCGTCGGCGGACGAAAAAAATATGCCCGACGAAAAGACGGATCAATAAAAAGAGTCGGGCAATAAGCGGACAAACAAAAAGGGAGCAAACAAAAAACATCGTTTTTTGTTTGCTCCCTTTTTTGTTCGCGCCCCTTTTT
>JAIRRW010000078.1 GCA_031255775.1 Clostridiales bacterium | reverse complement strand
AGGTGACCCTGCCCTCCGGCCTCGAACGCTTTAAGCTCGGCCTAAAAGCGGCTTTGAAAAAGCTGTTGTCCGGCGCCGGATTGACTGTCAAACTCTTGGGCATCGTGTGCTTCAAGGCTATCCGGCTGCTGTTTATCGGTCTCAAAAAGGCTATCCGCCTGCTGTTTATCGGCGCTAAAAAAGGGGGGCAAGCCGCGGGACGCGCCCTCAAACGCCCGTTTACGAAAAAGGCCGCCGCAACACCCGAACCACCCCCCGCCGAAACCACCGAATAAAACCGTACTCACTCATGCAAATACGACTAAAACCCGCCTCCCTTGCACCGGAAGACGGGTTCTTTTTAACTCGGAAGCGGATAAAAACGACGTTTTGCGTCCGCGGACACCGTATTCCTCGTGCGAATGTTTCCATTCGCGCGACTTAAATCGGGAGCGACCGAAAACGACGCTTTTCGGGAGCGGACACCTCTTCCCTCGTTCAAATGAAAGCAACGCGTCATTTGAACGAAAGCGGCAGCGCGAAAGCGTCAGCGCTCAAACTGACTGTTGTAGAGATTCTCGTAAAACCCTTTTTGCGCCAACAGCGCCTCGTGCGTGCCCTGCTCGATGATGTCGCCGTCCTTCATGACCAGAATCTTGTCGGCGTCCCGAATGGTGGACAGACGGTGTGCGATGACAAAGCTGGTGCGTCCCCGCATCATCTCGTGCATGACCTCCTGCACGATGACCTCGGTGCGCGTGTCGACCGAGCTCGTCGCCTCGTCCAAAATTAGAATTTTCGGGTCGTTGAGCATGGCGCGCGCGATGGTCAAAAGCTGCTTTTGTCCGGCCGAGATATTGTCGGCCTCCTCGTTGATGACAAACTGATAGCCGCCCTCCAAGGTGCGGATAAACCGATCGACGCCCGCCTTTTTCGCGGCCTCGATCACCGCCCCGTCGCTCGCGTCCAGGTTGCCGTAGCGGAGGTTGTCCATAACGGTTCCGTTAAACAGCCAGGTATCCTGCAAAACCATGCCGAAATTTTTTCTGAGCTCCGCCCGCTTAAACTCGGATATATCGCGGCCGTCCAAGAGGATGCGGCCGCCCTGTATGTCATAATAGCGCATCAAAAGTTTGACGACGGTCGTCTTGCCCGCGCCCGTCGGCCCCACGATCGCGACCCGCTGCCCCGCCCGTATCTCGGACGAAAAGCGCCGTATGACGGGGATCTCGGGATCGTACCCAAACCGAACGTTTTCAAACGTGATGCCGCCCGCCACGTTTTTGGGGCTTGCCGTGCCGGTCTCGGCCTCGTCCTCCGCCTCCAAAAACGAGAGGACGCGCTCGCCCGCGGCCACGGTGGACTGGAGCGTGTTGGTGATGCCGGCCAGCTGCGCCATCGGCTGGTTAAACTGGCGTACGTACGTCATGAGCGATTGAATACTGCCGACGTTGAGGCCGCCGACGTTGTTGACGATTAGGACGCCGCCCAAAACGCAGACCATGACGTAGCTTAGGTTGCCGACAAAGGACATGACGGGGTGCATCAAGCCCGACAAAAACTGGGACTGCCGCCCGGCGGCGCAGAGCTGATCGTTGTACCCCTCAAATTTCTCCAGCGACTCGGCCTGTCCGTTGTACAGCTCGACGACCTTGGCGCCCGCGTACATCTCCTCGATGTGCGCGTTGACGTCGGCCAGCGCCTTTTGCTGGCGGACAAAATATTTTTGGCTCCTTTTGACGATCAGCGTCATGAGAATAAACGAAAGGGGAATGATGACCAGCGCGGCCAGCGTGATGATCCGGCTGATGAGGATCATCATGACAAAGACGCCGACCAGCTTTGTGACGGCCGACAGCAGCTGGGACAGGCTTTGGTTTAGGGTGGTCGCGACCGTGTCCACGTCGTTGGTGAGATAGGACAGCACGCTGCCGTTGGTGGTCGTGTCATAATATTTTAGGGGCAGGCGGTCGATCTTGTCGTAGATTTCCTTGCGCATCCGATACGCGACCCGCTGCGCGACGCCGGCCAAAATAAAGGACTGGACATAGCTGACGCCCGCCGACAAAAAAACCAACACGCACATCAGCCGCAAAACCGATAAAACCGCGTCAATATCGACCGCGCCGCGCATCAGCCCCTCATACAGCAATTGGACCGCGTCGCCCGAAAGGCGGGGAATAAAGATCGTCAAGACGACCGAGCCCACGGCAAGCAGCATGGCGGCGACCACCGCCGGCAGACTGCGCCGCATATACTTGATCAGCTTTTTTAAGGTGCCCGAAAAATCCTTGGGCTTTTCGACCACACGTCCCCGACCCCCGCCGCCGCCCCTAAGCCCGCCGCCCCTAAGCCCGCCGCCCCGGCCGCCGGGCATCGGCGCGCCGCTCGTTTCTCTTTTCTCGCTCATGCTTCCAGTTCCTCCCTTGACAGCTGCGAATAGGCGATGTCGCGGTAGACCGGGCAGCTCTCTAAAAGCTGTCTGTGCGTCCCCATGCCCGCAATTTTTCCCTGCTCCAACACGATGATCCGATCGGCGTTTAGAATGGTCCCCACGCGCTGCGCGATGATCAGCGTATTCGTATTCGCGAGATGCTTGGCCATCGAAGCCCTTAAATTCGCGTCCGTTTTGTAGTCCAGCGCCGAAAAGCTGTCGTCAAAAACCAAAATCGGCGCGTTTTTGTACAGCGCCCGCGCGATCGACAGGCGCTGCTTTTGCCCGCCGGACACGTTGCCGCCGCCCTGCGCGACCCGGCTGTCAAAGCCGTCCTCCTTTTCCTCGATAAAGGGCTCGGCCTGGGCGATAAACGCGCTCCTTTTCATCCGCGCCTCCCTGTCCGCCGCCCTTTGATCGGCATAGGTAATGTTGTCGGCGATACTCCCCGAAAACAGCACGCTCTTTTGCGGAACAAACGCGATATTGTCCCGAAGCGACTCCAAGGTAAAAGCGCGAATGTCCGTGCCGTCTATCGTGATGCGCCCTTGGGTCACGTCGTACAGGCGGGGCAGGAGGGCGGCCAGCGTCGATTTTCCGGCTCCCGTCGCGCCGATAACGGCCGTCGTCTCGCCCGGCCGGGCGGTAAAGCTGACGTCGGTCAGCACATCCGCCTCGGCGCCCGGATAGCGGAAGCCGACATGTTCGAACCGCACCTCCCCCGTCAGACGGCCCGCCTCGATCGCGCCCGCCCCGGTATACACGCTGATATTTTGGTTTAAGACCTCGCGGACGCGCTTGATGGACACCATCGCGCGGGGCGCCAAAATCAGCAGCATGGTGAGCATCATAAAGCTGGAGACGATCTGGAGCGCGTAGCTCATAAACGCCATCATAGCGCCGACCGACGCGACGTCCCCGGCGGTATAGGCCGCGACCCAGACGGTCGCGACCGAAATGGCGTTCATGACCAGATTGATGACGGGAAACAAAAAGCCCATGACCCGGTTGGCAAACAGATCGGTTTTGGCCAAATCCCGATTGACGCCGTCAAAGCGCGTCTGCTCGTATCGGTCGGTATTAAACGCGCGAATGACCATCATGCCGTTTAGGCCGTCCCGCGCCACGCCGTTTAGGCGATCCATCAATTTTTGCAGCTTTAAAAACTTGGGCTGGACGACAAACAGGATAGCGACGATGGCTACGACAATGACGTTTACCGCGCCGCCCACTACCCAGACGAGGCTGCTCATACCGGCGCTCACGCCGACCGCCTTGACGATGCCGCCGACCGCCATGACCGGCGCGTAGGCCACCATGCGCAAAAACATGACGGTAAACATCTGAATCTGCGAAATGTCGTTGGTGGATCGCGTGATCAGCGACGATACGGTAAATTTATCGCTCTCCGCCGCCGAAAAGTTGGACACGGTTTGAAAGACGCCCAGCCTTAGGTCGCGCGACAGGCCCGACCCGATCCGGGCGGCAAGGTATCCGACGCCGACGCTGATGGCGGTCGCCGCCAGCGAATAGGCCAGCATGACGCCGCCGTACTTTAAAATCTCCGCCGTCTTGTCAACGGTCGAAATGTCCGCCAGCACGTTGATAATGTGGTTCATGTATTCGGGCAGCTTTAGGTCGCTGTACGCCTGCGCAAACAGCAGCAGAATGACGCCCAGTATCATGGGGATGTAGCGGATATAATACCGCCAAAAGCCCCTTTTCGGCCTCTCTCCCGCCCGTATTTTTAGGGCGGGTCCTCTCGCGCCCGCCGTCTCGTCGGTTTTGTTCATACCGGTTATTCCTCTCTTTCGTTGCTCATACCGTTTATTCCTCTCTTTCGCTGCATAATAGATCGTTCATCCGCGCCGCCAGCCGGTCGAGAATGGCAAACGCCTCCGTAACCTTTTGCTTTTCCGCCTCGCTCATAAGACCGGCAAACATTTGATCCATTTTTTCCCTGCCCCGGTCAAACGTTTTGCCCAGCTCCCTGCCCTTTTCGGTCAGCCGGACAAACACCTTCCGCTGGTCGTCGCCGCGGCGTTCCTTTTCGATCAGACCCATGTCGGACAAGCGGTTGCAGATGTTGGTGACGTTGGACATCGGCGTGTGGATCTTGGCCTGTATCTCGCTGACCGTGTACCGCCCCGCCTCCGCCCGAAACAGAAAAAACAGTATCTGCGCCTGCGGCCAGGTAATATCGTGCGCCCTTAAATTCGCGCACATCATCTCGCCCATCCGCCGGCGCAAGCGTTGAAAATTCCGGGTCAGCGAATGCATCGACATATCCACCTTTACGCACCTCCTATAGCTTACCGTCATAATTATTATCACGGTAATTATTATGATTATAATAAAGCGCTCCGCTCTTGTCAAGCGAAACGCTGCCGCTTTCGCGCGAATGTATCCATTCGCGCGGGGAATAAGGTGTCCGAGGGGAAAAAGTGTCATTTTTCCCCTCTCCCGATTTACGCTGACGCTTTCGGCCAAACGTAAATGCCGCAAGCGGCATTTAGCCGAACTTTATAAGGTGCCGTCTACAGTTTGAGCCCGTCGGTTTTCGCGACGGGCTCAAGTGTTATTCTATGATTCTTATTTCTATAGTCCGTTTAGCCGTCGCGATCGGTTGTAAAAACAGGTCTAATTTGATAAAACCTCGGTGACAAGCGCCGCAAATTCGCCGGGGTCCTCCACCGGAAAACCCTCGGTGACAAGCGACTGGTTGTAGAGGATTTTCGCGTACTTGGATACCGTGTCCTTATCGGTCTCAAACAGCCGTTTGAGCTTTTCGAACAGGGGGTGCGCGGGATTTAGTTCCAGCGCCTTCTCGGCCTCGACCGGCATCCCGTTTTTGCCCTGCATCTGTTTAAAGACCTTTTCCATCTCTAAGGACACCTCGCCGTCGGCGGTCAGGCAAAAGGCGTTGCTCTTTAAGCGGTTGGACAGCCGCACCTCTTTGACGGCGCCGCTCAGGCTCTCCTTCATAAAGTCGAACAGCGGCTTGTTGTCCTCGGCCTCTTTTTTGGCCTGATCCTTTTCCTCCTCCGTCTCCAAGCCCAAATCCTTGGCGTCGGCCGACTTAAACTTTTTGTCCTGATAGCTGTCCAGGACCTTTAAGACAAATTCGTCCACGTTGTCGGTCAGGTAGAGTATCTCGAAGCCCTTTTCCTTTAGGAGCTCGGTCTTGGGATTGCGGTCGATCTGCTGCGCGTTTTCGCCGCAGGCGTAATAGATACTGTCCTGCCCCTCCCGAATCCTGGACACGTATTCCTTTAGGGTGACGGGCTTTTTCTCGGTGGACGAGTAAAACAGCACCAAATCCTTGAGGTCGTCCTTTTTCATCCCGTAATTGTTGTAGATGCCGAATTTGAGGGTGACGCCAAATTCCGCAAACATCTTGTCATAGGTCTCGCGATCCTTGTCCAGCAGCTTTTTCAGCTCGCTTAGGATCCGTTTTTCGACGCCCTGCGCCAACGAACGGAGCTGGCGGTCCTGCTGGAGCATCTCGCGGGAAATGTTGAGCGAAATATCGCCGCAGTCAACGACGCCCCGCATAAAGCCGAAATAATCGGGCAAAAGATCGGCGCATTTGTCCATGATGAGGACGCCGTTGGAGTACAGCTGCAAGCCCTTTTGGTAGTCCTTGGAAAAATAATCGTACGGCGCCTTGGCCGGGATAAACAGCAGGAGCGAAAAGTTGAGCGTCCCCTCGATGCCGGCGTGAATGACCTTTAGGGGCGGCGTGTAATCGTGAAACTTGGCCGAATAAAATTCGTCGTACTGCTCCTTTTTGACCGAACGCTTGTTCTGCCGCCAGATGGGGACCATGCTGTTGAGGGTGTCCCATTCCTTATAGCTCTCGTACTCGTCGCCGTCCTCTTTTTTCCGGGACTTGGCGCGCTCCATGCGGATGGGGTACCGAATGTAGTCCGAATACTTTTTGACCAGCGAAACGAGCTCGTATTCCTCCAGATATTTGGCGTAATCGCAGTCCTCGTCCTTGTCCTTTAGATGCAGCGTGATGGTCGTCCCGCTGTTTTCGCGCTCGGCCTCGGCGATCGAATAGCCCTCCGAACCCTCGCTGATCCACAGGTGCGCCCGCTCCTCGCCGTAGGCTCGGCTCAAAACCTCCACCTTTTTGGCCACCATAAAGGCCGAATAAAAGCCGACGCCAAACTGGCCGATCAGCTCGTTCTTTTCCGCTTCGTTGTCCTTCTTAAAGCGAAAGGTGCCCGACTCGGCAATGGTGCCCAGATTTTTTTCGAGCTCCTCACGGCTCATGCCGACGCCGTTGTCGGCGATCGTCAGCGTCCGCGCCCCCTTATCGGGCGCCAGCGTGATGGCAAAGTCCTTGTCCGCCTTGCTGTCGGTCAAAGACAAAAAATGCAGCTTGTCGATGGCGTCGCTGGCGTTGGACACGATCTCGCGCAAAAAAATCTCCCTGTTGGTGTAGATCGAATTGATCATCAAGTCCAAAATGCGCTTGGATTCGGTCTTAAACTGTTTCATACTGTGCTTGTCCTCCCGTCGTATAAAAGGTCGTTTCCCCTTCGCAGTCGTCACGCAAGAGCCTTAGCACTCCAAACATTCGACTGCTAAAACGTATTATACGCCGCAAGCGCCGCCTTGTCAAACAAATTGCGGGAATTTATTTCCCGGACTTTATTCTCCGATGATTTGGAGGGTGACGGTTCTTTCGCGGGGGCGCGTTTGGTCAAAGTCGATAAAATAGATATGGCCGAATTCGCCGAGCTCCAGCTTTCCGTTTATGACGGGGATACTTTCGCTGCGCCCTATAGTTAAACAGTTTAGAAATAAGCATTTGTGCGAGCGGATATTTGAGATGTTTTTTAGCTGATTTTGTCGCTAATACTAGAGGTATTTGCGTAAAAAATCAGATGAAAAACAGCC
>JAIRRW010000006.1 GCA_031255775.1 Clostridiales bacterium | reverse complement strand
ATCAAATACTGATTTCTTTACCCCGAAAAACCGGACGAATTTCTCATCACTCAATTTTTCGATTTGTTCTCTCGTATACATCGCTCTAAGTATATCATACTTTACGATTTTTTGTATGGTTTTAAGACAGGTCTAATGGATAAACTTAAAAAAGCTGCAATAAATTTCCAGAATTTTTCACATAGAACTCAACACCTGTTCGAGAAAAGACGCTTTGCACAAAATTAGCGATAATATGAAACACAATCATTCTTATGATTTTCACATTAGCTCAATCATAATCGATAGGTCGATTCGCATTCAACCCAAAAAGCACATAAAGTATTGCCCACCTATAACTTTTACTATATAAGCAATATTTCGTATTACAATTAAACCAATTAATTTACGCTTTAGGGCGATTATCCCAATAATGTTATTCCATTGTAATTATTTTCTTAAAGTACTGAAAATGTTGTTGTCCCGTTGTCGGGATAGATGAGCGCGGGCTTAGACCACGTTTTTCCGTCGTCATAGCTCTTAAACGTATACACGCGGTTACCGGGCGCCGGTTCCGTTTTATCTCCGCATTGGCAGACAAGCAATAAATTCCCGTCCGGCGCGCGGCGTACGATCGCTTCGCACGCCATTGTATCCCTGTGCACATAGATTATTTCTTTTTTCATAATTTTTAAATTTTCACTTTTCTGCGCTTTCTTATATAGTTAGAATTTTTTCCCATATCCCTTTATCTCGCCATCGGCAAAATCTTCGCTGTACAGTGTTCTATTTGCCGTAATCAGGCGGTAAATCCCGCCAGGGCGCACCTGTTCGCAATATCCAAAACACTACGTTTATGAATGTGCGATTGTCTCGCCCCACCCGTCCCCATTGTCCTGCCTGTCCGGGTAAATGTGGGCTTAGCTTTTCCCATGCCGCATCTGTTATGTCGTGTCTTCTGTATGTATTTTCCCTATTTCTATTTTACGCTCTTTTCACTTTTTTATAAAGCTCTTGTCGACAGTATCTAAGAAAAATAGCCCGTGTCCGCGGCAATAAGCGGACTTCCCCGCCCGGAAAGACAGGGCCTTTGCCTTGGCGTCATTTTGGCGATAGCGGTCGCGATAGCGTCAGCGCCGCCAGCGTCTCGACGTTTGCGGTCTTGGGGAACATATCGTAGGGGCGGACGAGGGTCAGCCGGTACGCGGCCGACAGGATGCCGAGGTCCCGCGCCAGCGTCGCGGGGTTGCAGCTGATGTAGACGATGCGGGGGATGTCCGCCGAACGCCGCAGCACGGCGTGCAGGACGGCGGCGTCACAGCCCTTGCGGGGCGGGTCTAAGACCGGCACGATCCGCGCCCCCGCCTCGTTTTGCAGAATTTTTGGCAGCGCGTCGCGGCAGTCGCCCAAAATCGGCGTCATGTTGTCAAGCCGTTCGCGCGCCTTGAGGCGCAGCGCGTCGGCGTGCGCGGCCGGGTCGATCTCGACGCCGTACGCGCGCAGGGCAGACTTGGCGAGCATGGCGGTCATCAGGCCGCCGCCGCTGTACGCGTCCACGACGACGGCGTCCTTGGGGTCGGCCAGCTTGACGGCGTCGCGGTACAGCCGCCGGCTGACCGAATCGTTGACCTGATAAAAGGCCGCGGGGTGCAGCTCGTCCGCGAGCGTCCCCGTCTCGCCGATCAGGCGGAAATCCCGGCCGAAGATGACGTTATTTTCCGTATCGTTGACGTTGTTGTAGAGGCTGACCGCGGGAAACGCCCCCCTTAAAAGCGCGAAATAGCCGTCCAGCCTTTCGGGCGCGGCGGTCACCAGCGTCACGGTGAGCCGCCCTGCAGCCTCCCGCGCGACCAGATGCCGCGCGCCCGCCCTTGCGCCCGTCTCGGCGTAGGCCGGACAGCCGGATTCGGTCAAATACCGGCGCGTCAGGGCGATCAGCGTCCGGTTCCATTCGGGTTGCAGGAGGCAGTCCTCGACCGGGACGACCTCGTGCGTCCGCTCCCGAAAAAACCCGATGACAGGCGCGCCGTCCCGCCCCGCCCGAATCGGCATGGACAGCTTGTTTCGGTAACGGTACGCCAGGGGGCTAAGGACGAGAGGGCGCACCGCCGCCGCCAGTCCCGCGACCTTAAAGAGCGTTTTTTCGACCAGCTCGCGCTTAAAGGCCGCCTCGGCGGCGTAATCCATGTGCTGGAGCTGACAGCCGCCGCAGGACTTAAAGACCGGGCAGGGCGGCTCGACGCGCGAAAGGGAGGCCGTCTCCAGCGTTTCGACCCGGCCGATATCGTACGACTTGAGCTCCTTGACCGCCGCGACCGTCCCCCGCTCGCCCGGCAAAAGGTATTTGACAAACACCGTCTTGCCCACGGGATTTTTGACGATTCCCTCGCCGTTTGTGCCAAGCTCGCGGCAGTACGCCGGATACGCGGGGCGTTTTTTTGCCGGGGCGGCGGCCTCGGCCTCTTGCCGTCCGCGCTTGGGCGTTGTCTTTTTTTCTCTCATAGCAGCCTATCATCGCAACGGAACGTGTCTGCTCCGGCACGTAAAAAACCGGGGCCTATAACCAGCCAAAAACCCCGGTAACGGTGTTTAAAACCTGTCTTGACGCTTTGGAAAATGTCTTTTGTGTCTTTTTGCGCCACAAAACGGACTTACTTTTTAATCTTTTTTACAAAAACGACGTTTTTTGTAAAAAAGCGCCTCTTCCCTCGATAAAATGTAAGTGTAACGGCATTTTATCGAAAGCGGCAGCGTCGAACGCGTTAGCGTCAATCGATTAAAAACGGCTTGAGATCGCCGATCAGGTCGTCGCATTTGTCGGCGTGAACCTCCAAGACCACGGGCTTGGACAAGTCCAGACTAAAGATGCCCAAAAGCGACTTGGCGTCGATCAAAAAGCGGCCGCTGCGAATGTCGATGTCATAGGGGTACTTGCTGACCACGTTGACAAACTTTTTGACGCTCTCGGCCATGCCCAACGAAATTTTAACTGACTTCATACTCTGTAGTTCCCTCCTTATCGTGTACCCGTATTATATACCAAGGGGGCACACAAAATCAAGCGATTTACAGGCGCGGCGTGACAAATAGTGGGTTGATACGGGCTACGTGCCGGGTATCGCCTCGGTTACGTATCGGAAATACGCGCCCTCGGCGATATCCGACCCGTTGCCCGTCTGAACCTCACTCTTTGTCACGCCGAGTAACTCATGTTTTGCCCGCTCCCCTATAGTTAGACAGTTTAGAAATAAGTATTTGCAGACTGTTTAACGATAGTATTACAACAGTCCCGCGGCCGAGAGCAGCTTATACAGTCTGGAGAGCAGGGGGGCGAGCGCGTCCTTTAGGTAGAGCGAGGACGCGGCCGTATTTTTTAGCCCGATCAGGAGCGCGGGGACAAGCTCCATGCGGTTGGGCGTGAGGGCGGCCGTCAGGGCGTCCAGCAAGAGGAGAATTTCCTGCTTTTTTTCGGGCGTAACGTCGCCGCCGCCCGCCGCCGCCTTGGCGCGGAGCTCGTGCAAAACCTGTAGCGCGGCGCCCCTGACCGACTCGTCGACCGCGTCCTCCTCCAAAAAGGAGTCGCAGCCGTTGTTGTAGAGGTATTCGACCGCGTCCCTTAGGGGGACGAGGAGGCCGTCGGCAAAATTTTTGAACTGCCAGGACGGGTCCGAATGGTAAAAATAGGTCTCGGTAAATTCGCGGAGCGAAATTTTTTCGCTGTCGATCTCTAAAAGCACGCAAAACCCGAACGCCACGGTTTTGAGGCGGTTTTGGGGCAGCTTTAGGCCGCGCTTTCCCCGGACGGCGACGGTCGCCCGTTGAAATTCGGCGCGGTGGTTGTAGCCGGACAGCGCGGTCTTAAACAGGTCATAGAGCCGCGAAAAATAGGCGATCACCTTGAGGACGTCGGGAATGTGCCGCTCGGCCAAAATAAACTTGGCGCCGATCAGCTCGTCCATCGCGGCGGTAAAATAGTCGATCGCCCGATCCGAATCGTTTTGCAGTTGTCCGATTTGTCCCGTCATTCTGTGAATTAGCTTGTGCTTATATAACCTAGTGTACCACAATTGCCGACTGTAAGGCAAGCTATTTTTTATGTCGCTCCGCGTATTATCCGCCCCTCGCTGACGCGAATAACCTTGGCGTCCGGAAAGGTTTGAAACTGCGCGTCCGTGCAGGTGACGAGGGTCTGAAAGGCGCTGACACGCGCTTTTAGCTTTTGCTGGCGGCGGCCGTCCAGCTCGCTGAACACGTCGTCCAAGAGCAGGACCGGGTATTCGCCCTGCTGCGCGAAGTACATTTCGACCTCGGCCAGCTTGACGGAGAGGGCGGCCGTGCGCTGCTGGCCCTGCGACCCGAATTTTCGCAGGTCGATCTCTCCGGCCTTGACCCAAAAATCGTCGCCCTGCGGGCCGGCGTGCGTATATTTTAGAAGCATATCCCTGTCCCGCGTGCGCGCGAGCTCGGCCGTGAGGTTTGCCGAAATTTCGGCCTCGTCCCCGCCCGCGACGCCCTCGTACCCGATCGAAAGCGTTTCGCCGCCGTCGGTCAAAAAGGCATGGCAGTCCCGGGCATGGGCGGCCAGCCTGTCCAAAAACCCGCGCCGCATATGGATGAGCTTGGCGCCGGAGGCGGCCAGCTGAAGGTCCCACACGTCCAGCGTATCGCCCCGCCCTTCGCCCGATTTTAGGAGGCGGTTGCGCTGGTTTAGCGCCTTGTTATAGCGCGAAAGCGTGTAAAAATAGAGGCGGGAGAGCTGGCAGAGCGCAATGTCCATAAACCGCCGCCGGATCCGGGGCGACGCCTTGATGATCTCGATTTCGTCGGGCGAAAACAGGACGGTTGTCACGACGCCCATCAACTCGCCCAGCCGCGAAACGGGCAGGCCGTTGACGGCGACCTGCCGCTTGTCCCGGCCGGACAGGGTCATGTCCACGGTGGAAACGCCCGCTTTTTTTTCGGCCTCCAGGCTAAGCCGCGCCGCGGACGCCGAAAACCGAATCAGCTCGCCCAGCCGCGGGGTGCGCATACTGCGCCCGATACTGATGAGCTGGATCGCCTCGAGGAGGTTGGTCTTTCCCTGCGCGTTGTCGCCGACGACGACGTTGACGCCCGGCGAAAAGACGACGGTCTCCCGCTCGTAGTTTCTAAAATCCTTTAGCGTCAGCTTTTTTACGCGCATGGCCGAAAAAATCTCCTGTTTATAGACGGCCTCCTTAGACGCACAAAGCGGCGTGAAAAATTTCGCGCGGCAGGCGGGCAACAGGTGCCAAGTCAGCGAGCGGAGCGTACTTCACGTACGTGACCGAGCTGACTTGGCACACGTAGCCCGCATCCCGCGATGAAAGTTTTCACGCTTGAGGCAATTTAATACTCGTCCCCAACAAATCCTCCACCGGCAGCGAAAAGCAAATGCCCATGCCTCCGGTCGAGAGGCCGGTCTCGCGGTAGACGGCCTTCATGATGTCGGGGCGCTTTTCGTCGCCGGTCAGGATGAGCAGCAAATCCTTTTCGGGCTCGATGGCGATGCCGAAAATCTTTTCGGCCTCCAGCGTGCCCGTGCCCCGCGCGTGCAAAACGGTGCCGCCGCTCGCGCCCGCCTCGCGCGCGGCCTCCATAACCGTGTCCGCATACCCTTTGTTGACGATCGTGACGATCAGCGAAACGCCCGTGGGAATCATATTTTTTTCGGCCTCCTATTCCTTTTGGCGGCGCGATACAACCAAACCGCCGCCCGCACTTTTATTCGTCCTTATGTCCGCTTGGCGGCCGGCCGCACGCCCAGCATATGCATGATGACCTCGACGTTGCCCACGCTGTTGACGGGGACGACAAAGGCGATGCCGCCGCCCGCGCCAAACTCCAGCTCGGTCCTAAGGCCGTCGAATACCGCCGGGTATTTTTCGGCATCGCTAAGCGCCAAAATAACCGCCTTTTCGGTCTCGCCGACGCCCAAAATGGCCGAAATATCGTCGGGCGCCGTGCCCGCGCCCAGCAGCGCGTACTGGTGCTTGCAGCCCGCTTTGTCGAGATAGGCGCCCGTCTTTTTGGCGCGGTTGCGGTCGGTGATCATGACCATCAGCTTTAACGGCTTGATCGAAGGGTCATACATTCTTAGGTTCCTCCTCCTGCCGTTCGCTGTCCGGCTCGTCAAAATCGATGGTGTCGCCGCTGTTTTCCAGCTCGATAAGCTCGACAAGCTCGGCGGCCGGCGGCGTGCCGTCAAGGTCGAAGTCAACGACGCCCGCGCCGCCGATTTCGCCAAAGCGCGCGCGCCGCTCGGCCTGCCGCAGCTTGATCTTAAAGACGAGGCCGACGCACTGCACGGTGATGAGCGGGATCATCGCGACAAACGCGACCAGCCCGTAGGCGTCGGCAAAGACCGACGCACCGAGCGCGCCGCCCGTCAGCCCCGCCGTTTCGCCCAGCGCCTTGACCGCGCCCACGGCCATGGGCAGTAAAAAGGTGGCCGTCATGGGGCCGGACGCCACGCCGCCCGAGTCAAACGCGATCCCCGTAAAAATGGGCGGAACAAAAAACATGAGGGCGAGGGAGAGCGCGTAGACGGGAACCAAAAACCAAAAGATATGAATGCCGGTCAGCACCCGCAAAAAGGCCAGCCCCACGGCGACGGCGATCCCGGCGCACAGCGCGGCCAGCATGATCCGCTTGGCGATCGCGCCGCCGGTGACCTCCTCGACCTGCTTGTTGAGGACATGGACGGCGGGTTCGGCCAGCACGATCAGCGCGCCCATCACCATGCCGACGGGGAGGAGGAGCCATTTATAGGCCTTTTTGACCAACTCGCCGCCCAGCAGCTTGCCGAGAGGCATAAAGCCGACGTTGACGCCGGTCAAAAAGACGACCAGCCCGACATAGGTATACACGACGCCCATCACGATGCGCAGCACCTGTCTGGCGGGCAGCCGCAAAAAGAGGAGCTGAAACAAAAAGAAGACGATGACGATGGGGGCGAGCGCCAGCCCCACCTCGGACAGCGAATGGATAAAGCCGCCCGCAAATTCGCCCCAGATCCCGCCGCCGCCGATCGCGGGCATGGAGAGGTCGGGCGTGATGTCCAGTTTAAGAAAGCCCATCAGCATGACCGCGATGATCGGGCCGACCGAGCAGAGGCCGACCATGCCAAACGAGTCGTCGCCGCTGTGTTCGCCCGAGCGCACCGCGGCAAGGCCGACGCCCATGGCCAGCAAAAAGGGGACGGTGATCGGGCCGGTGGTGACGCCGCCCGAATCGAAAGAGAGCGCCAAAAAATCGGGGTTAAAAAAGGCCAGCCCGACCCCCATGGCAAACATGAGGATATAGCCGCCCAGCAAAATATACTTTAGCTTGAGCCGGAAAAAGGTGCGGAGGACGGACACGCACAAAAAGATCCCCACGCCCGCCGCCACCGAAAGCCAGATAAAGACGTTGACGGCGCCGCCGCCCAGCTGGGTCGCCAAGACCAGGAGATCGGGCTCGGCGATGGTGACCAGCGCCCCGATCAAAAACGCGGCCAGCAGCACAAACGGAAACCGTTTCCGCTTGACGCCCGACAAAAAATTGCCCACGCTCTGCCCCATGGGCATCATCGCGACGTCCGCGCCCAGCGTAAAAAAGCTCATGCCGACGATCAGCAGCGCCGCGCCGATACAAAACATCAGCATATACCCCGGCTCGATCTGATGCGCCGCGCCGCCCACGCCCACCAGCGTGAGCGCGACGATGATGACCAGCACGGTGACGGGCAAAACGGAGACCACCGACTCCTTTAATTTAGCTAAAATGGTTTTTCCCATAGGCCGCCCCCCGGCAAGGTTTGGTTCACCGCTTTTTCCAAGTCGTATACGCAACACCCAGTATACCCGAAACAAAGCCGGAAGTCAAACGAGCGCTGCCGCTTTGCGCTGCCGCTTTCGATAAAATGCCGTTACACTTGCAAAAAAATAAAAAAACGGAAAAACACTTGACAACGCGGTTTTGGCGGCGTATACTGACTATAGTTAAACAGTTTGGAAACAAGCATTTGTGCGAGCGGATATTTGAGATGTTTTTTAGCTGATTTTGTCGCTAATACTAGAGGTATTTGCGTAAAAAATCAGATGAAAAACAGCCGAATAGCTGCCGCACAAGTCCTTATTTGTA
>JAIRRW010000143.1 GCA_031255775.1 Clostridiales bacterium | reverse complement strand
GAGTAGTTGACAAACAGACAACTAAGGTATATACTGATAGTGTAACCGGGAGGCCGCCACAATGCCGCTGACACCAAAGCAACTGATAAAACTGCTAAAGCAAAACGGATTTGAGGAAGTATCGCAAAACGGCTCACATTTAAAAATGCGGAACCCGGCGACAAAAAAACAAGTCGAGATACCCATGCACAGCAAGGAATTAAAAAAAGGAACCGAACAGGGAATCCTAAAAGGCGCGGGGCTGAAATAGCCCCCGACTTTCGGGACATAATAATAAGTACGTTGCGCAGAAACGACAAGGGGGTAATAACCATGAAAAATATTTATCCGGCAGTATTTGAAAAAGAGGACGGCGGCTATGTTGTATTCTTTCCCGATTTAGACGGTTGCGTTACCGAGGGCGACACGATCGAGGACGCCTACAGATACGCGAAAGAGGTTTTGGCCTTACATCTCGACGGCTTAGAAAACACCCCTGCCCCGTCAAGGATCGAGGGCCTAATCCAAAACGAAAACAACCTCGTTATGCTTGTCGAGGCGGATACGCAAGACAATATCGTTTACTTTAGACAAAACGAATTTCCGCAATTTTTTGACAATGCGCTCAAAAATAAAGGATACACAAAATATCAAGTCGCGCAAATCCTCGGTGTTGATAAAGCCTATATCGGGCGAATCGCAAAGGGCAGCCGTTCTCCGTCCGTCGATATGGCAAAGCGAATCGCGACGCTTTTGGAAATCGATTGGCGCATATTTTACGCAAACGCAACAATCGCGGCAATGTAATTGTTGTCACAAAAAGCCCGTTGGCCACGCCGACGGGCTTTTTTGTTGGGTCGTGTTTCCACGAGATTATAATCGGCAAGTTTTTGCTCTTTTTGCGACTGTTATCACGAATTTTCTTGCACGTAGCGCTGCTACGTCCTGCGAAAAATCGTTTCGACAGACACAAAAATCTCTAAAAACCGACTCGATGAAACTCGTGTTAACACGACCCGAAATAGACCCGAAATAATACTGAAATAGTACTGAAATAGTAAGGATAGGTATCGGTATGGCGGAAATCAAAATAAAAAAGCGGGACAGCCTCATCGTTTGGAAGGAGCCGGTCAAAAAGCCGGTGCGCGATATGCGCGTGACGGTGGAGGACGGCTGCGTCGCCGTTTGCAGCGTGGGCGGCGCGGTGATCAACGAGTTTTATCCCGGGGACCGCAAGCTGTTAAACGAGGGCAATATGCTTGTCAAGGCGTACGGCAAAAGGGCGGAGATCGCCCTGTATGTCTTTAACAACCGGCGTCCCGTCGAGGTCAAGTGGGGCATCGGGCGGATGCCCGCCTCCTATCCCGACAAGCGGATCGGCGGGATCCCGCTGTCCGTGACCGCCTACGGGCGGTGCACCATTTTGGTCACGGACGCGCGGCTCCTCCTAAACAAGATGCCCGAGTCCGCCATCGCCGACGGCGAGGTCACCCCCGACGAGATCGTCGAGTTTGTGCAGCGCGACATCATCTCTAAGGTCGGCCCGATCCTGAGCGCCGAGCTGTTGGCGATCGGCGACTATACGCTGGTGCGCGGGCGGCTGGAAAGCCTTGCCGACAGGATCACGTACGGGATCCGCAATATGGAAAATTTGGGGCTTCGGGTGAGCGATACCGTGGTCGAAAACCTCGACTATACCGAGGACGCCAAGGCGGTCATCGAAAAGTACGAGCGCGGGCTGATCGAGCCCCTAAATACGCGGGTCGCGGCCGAAAAGGCCAAGCAAATCAAGGTGATGGCCGAGGCGCGCGCTAAGCGCGAGTGATTTGGCGTGACAAAGCGTGAGCTTTAGACGGGCAACGGAAAATAAACGGGAGGGATACAACAATGGCTAGAGTGACGGCGGAAACGATCGGAATGGATATTCTGCATTCCACCAACGAGATCCGGGCGCTGTTAAACAAGATTTTGGCGCGGACGCGGACGCCCTACGGCCGCGAGGCCATGGGCAAGGTTTTAGAGCAGCTCGAGACCGCGCCGCGGGGATTGGTGATCGAGGTTTTGGAGGTGGACGAGCTGGTCAAGCGGATCCTCAACGACTACCTCAACAAATTTTTGACCTCCGAGGACGCCGAGATCGACCTCGGCACGTGCGAAATGCTTTCGCGCATCCTCAACGAGCGGTCGGTCATGTGCGCGGTCAGCGTGTCCACCGACCGCAAGGCCGCGTTTAAGGCCTATAAGCGGTCGCACCTCTCGTTGGACCGCAAGCGGCGCAAGGAGGCCTTTGCCCGCGCCTGCGAGGAGGCCGACCGCCTGATCGACGAAAATAAGGCCAAGATCGCCAAGCTCACCGACGACACCAGCATTTACCGCCTCACCGCCATCCGCGTCCAACGCGAGCGGCAATTGGAGGAGGCCATGGTCGCGATCGAGGAGTTAAAGGCGCGGTACAAGGCCACCGGCGACGCCCGGACGCACCAGCGGTTGGAGACCGAGTTTAAGACCCGGCAAAACACCGTCAAGCGTCTAAACGCCGAGCTTGCCACCGTCATTGACGGCATCTTTAAGATCAACGCGCAGGCCAACGCCGAGGCGCAGGTGGATACCTATCAGGAGATCAAGGAGGTGTCCACCTACGATGCCGAACGCCTCCGCCGCGCCGCCAAAAGGGTGACCGAGGCCAACAAGCGCAACACCGAGGAAATCAAGGAGGCCATCGACGACATCGAGGCCATCAACCGCTCCAACGACAAGTACATGGACGCGGCAAGCGGGTATTATTATGACGATTCGCTGGCGGCCGAGGTCGAGCGCGACCGCGCCAAAAACCTGGACGTCGCCGCGGCCGATTCTCTCGAGGCCCTGACGGCGGCGGACGAGGGGGAAGAAGTTCCGGCGCGCTTGGGCGACGAAACGTAGGTGCAGGATTATGGGATTGTTTGACCGTAAAAAAGGGACGGCGGAGACCGTCAACGCCAGAGAACGCGTCGAGGCCACCATTGAGCAGACCGAGGCGTTTGTCTACAAGGCCGAAAAAAAGCGGCGCGAGCTTCTCGACAGGGCCAAGACCGCCAAGGCGCGCGGCGACAAGCTGAGCTATTCGATGGCGGTCAACGCGCTGCGCACCGTCATGCTCCAGCAAAAACGCGCCGAGCAGATGGTTTTGTCCATGCAGATCATGCTGGATTACCGCGACGTCAACGCGCTTACGGGCTCGTTTATGGAGAGTATGCAGTTTATGTGCAGCGAGATGGGGCAGATGCCCGACCTCAAAAAGATGTCCAAGGTGGCCGACGAATTCAACAAAAACATGGCCAAGGCCGCCCACCAAACCGCGCTGGTGGACGAATACATGACCGCCATGAGCGAGAGTATGTCGGCCATGGATTATGAGGACGTCCCCCAGGACGACGAGATCGGCCGGCTCATCGAGAGCCAGCTGGCCGCCGAGCTGGACGCGGAGGATATTGAGATTGCCAAGAAACTACAAGAAGCCAAAGAGAAATTAGATGTTTAAAAGGCGAAAGGGATGAAAAGCCGCGTGATGCGCGCAAAAACGGAACTTGCCCTAGGGCACGTATCCGAAATACGCGCCCGTCGGGCAAAACCCGTTTTTACGCGCCTGACACGGCTTTTGACCCTTTTAACTGAACCCGACGTTTGCCGACCGCTTTCTTTTAATCGGCAGCGGACGGAAAAACGCGAGGGTTAAAGGGACGCAAAAAGCTCATGAAAAAAACGGACGGAAAACCACGGAAGTAAAAAGGACGCAAAAAGCTCATGAAAAAAAAGACGGAAAAACGCAAGTGTTAAAGGGATCAAAAGGCGTGTCAGGCACGTAAAACCGAAATTTGGCCGACGCGCGCGTATTTCAAATACGTAAGCGAGGACAGGTTTCGGTTTTATGCGCATCACATGACTTTTCATCCCTTTAGGAGGGGACATGGCGGACAACAGTATGCTATACGATGCCTACACCGAATACTTCAACAAGGCGGAGGCGGCCAAAAAGGCGGGCGACAAAAAGGCGGCCCGCAAGTATTATGTGATCGCCGCCGAGACGCTCTCTAAGCTGGCGGCCAAGTCCGACGGCGAGCTGAAGCGGGCGCGGAACGACATGGTCAAAAAGCTGATCGCCGCCGCCGAGAGCCTGGACGGGACCGAGCGGCAAGCCGCGGGGCACGCGGGCGGGGCAAGGCCGGACAAGCGGCAGGCCGAGGCGCGGCCCGAGGAGAGCGACGAGTACGACCTCGACATCGCCGACCCCGGCGACAAGGTGTCGTTTGACGACATTATCGGCCTAAAGGACGCCAAGACCGCCATTCACCGCAAGCTGATCTACCCCCTGCAAAAGCCGGACGTCTACCGGAGTTATGACCTAAAGCCCGGCGGGTTTATCCTCTTAGAGGGGCCGCCCGGCACCGGCAAAACCACCTTTGCCAAGGCCGCCGCCTGCGAGATCGACCTGCCCTTTGTCAACGTCAACTGCAATACGCTGGTGGACAGCTATATCGGCAACACCGGAAAAAATATCGAAAGGCTGTTTCGCGAGGTGCGGCGGCTCATCAAAAACCGCAAGACCGCCGTCATCCTCTTTATCGACGAGATCGACGTCATCGCCAAGAGCCGAACCGCCGACGACAAGACCGCCGTCGAGGCCGTCCCCACGCTGATCCGCGAGCTGGACGGGTTTTCGACCAACAACGACAACATGGCCGTCATCGCCGCCACCAACATCAAGGACGCGCTTGACAAGGCGGTCATCAGCCGGTTTTCGGACTCGATCTTTATCCCCCTGCCCGACGAAAAGGATCGGCTGCTGATCTATCAAAACAAAATTCAAAAGCACATCAAGCGCGACGACCTCGCGACCGTTGACTTTGCCCGGCTGGGCTTTGTCAGCGACGGGCTGTCGGGGCGGGACATCAACTTTATCGTCAAGGATTTGTGGAATATCCTGGCCGAACGCGACGCCGGGATCACGCGGGTGGAAAACACGGCGGGCGAGATTTTAGAGCACCTGACCGCCGTCCGGCAAAAATCGGGCGTCAAGCACGGATCGCACGCGTAAACAAAGGGAGCGCACAGGGGGCGCGTTGACAGGCGTATGACCGCCCGGAAGCACGCCGAAAAAAAGCATGAACAACGAAGAAAATTTGACTTACATAGCCGGACGCTGTCCGTTTTGCCGGGCCGGCGGCCTTGTCCTAAAGGATGGCCGGACGCTTTGCCCGTACTGCCTGGAGGAGATCGAATTTGACGACCCCGCGCTTTCCGTCGGCTTTGGGCACCTAAGGGCCTACGAGTTTGACGACGCCTTTTCGTATTTCGAAAAGCAGACGTCGCCCGAGGGCGCGTACGGCCTGTTTTTGGCCGCGCTAAGGGTGGACGAGCGGCGGCAAAGGGACGGCGGGATCAGGCCGTTGACGCTATCCTATCAGCCCCGCCCCCTGACCGAAAACAAGTATTATCAAAACGCCCGCCGCGCGGCGCAAAACGACCGCAAAATTTTGGCCAAGCTCGAAAAGATCGAGGCCGCCCGCGCCGACGATATGGCGCGGACAAGCGGGATCGACGTGATCATCCGCGCCTATCCGGGCGCCGAGGCCGCCGCCGAGGCGCTTTTTGGCGCGCTAGGCCGCTTGGGGTACGCCCCCGGGATCTTTACCGCCCCGCCCGCCGACCCCGCGCAGCTCCGCCGCGCCCGCGCCTTTTTCGCCCTGCTGCCCGACGAGGACGCGTTTTATGACCTCAACCGTTCGGGCGCGGCCAAAACCTTTATGCGGCTGGAGCCGCCCGACGCCGCGATCGTCAAGCGCGTCGTCCTCCTGCCCGCGTTTGACCTCAAAAATACGGTGGCCGACCCCCTGACCGCGCGGTTTTTGTCGCGGCGGCTGGCGCCCGATTTTGACGCGGCGGCGCTCCTAAAAACGCTCAACCTCCCCCGCCCGGTCAAGAGCGTCGGCATTACGCTGTCCGCGTCGGGCGGCGCGGGCATAAGCGGCACGGCGGGAATCGGCGGCGCGGGAATAAGCGGCGCGGCGGGAATCGGCGGCGCGGGCATAGGCGGCGCGGGCACAGGCGGCGCGGCGGGAATCGGCGGCGCGGCAGGAATCGGCGGCGCGGCGGGAATAAGCGGCGCGGCGGGAATAAGCGGCGCGGGAATCGGCGGCGCGGGGTTTTCGGCGGCGGAAAAAACGGTTTTTACGCCCGGCGACCCCCTGCCCGA
>JAIRRW010000131.1 GCA_031255775.1 Clostridiales bacterium | reverse complement strand
GTCATAGCTGTCATTCATAGCTGTTTTGCCATCCTTGTTTTATCCACCTTTTGACTCTTTTAAAACGGAACAGGTCAAATAAAAATACCCGGGAGCGAACCGTGCCGCTCCCGAATATTTTTAGAACCCGTCTCGATGAATGAGGACATTTTTTGAATCATTCAAACAGGTTCTTACTCCGTTAGGCCTGCGGCGCGGCGGCGGTCGTTATGGAAAATTCTATGACCTGATCCGCCATGGATGCGCTCACATTGGTGCCTATGCCGATTACGACGTAAATCGTCTTGGATGTATCGGTATTTGCCGCAATCAGTTCGACACCATCTTCGAATTTGACTGCGGCAGCTGATCCAATACCCCCTGAGCTGGTAGCTACTTTTATGTACAAATCTGTCGCAGTGTAGTTTCCGGCCGTCTGTGCATCCGACAAGGAGAACTCCGCAATCTTGAGCACATAAGAAGCATTTTTCGAATTCGTTACGGTTATTGTGGTAACTTGCGTTTCTGAGTTCGGCCCCGCAAGTGTTACATTCGAAAAATACGCCGTACCCCCGTCGTTCAAGGACAATGTGACGGTACCGCCGACAGTGACCTTATTGCCCGTGTTTGTGGCGTCATTCCACCAAAGCGCATACACGACGCCCGCGCCCGCTACGGCGCATACCAGTAACAACGATGTTACCAACAGCAAACCCTTCTTTTTCATACCTTTCTCCTTTTTTTCTCGGGTGTAAAAATTTTTGTGTACCCCGATCAAAATGTATAACAAATTTAGGTCGTGTTGAGGTTTTGACCGCTTTTTTGCGTCAACCCTCGAACACGGCGTCAACCAACTCGTCAAAGTCGGCCGTCACGACGGCGACGTATTTATCCGCGCAGCCGTAATAGATATATAAGGTCCCGTCCTTTAGCACGTTGCCGGTCGGAAACACGCAGTCGCCGTACAGCCCCTCGGTTTCGAACGGCTCCTTTGGCTCCATCAAGAAGTTTTTGGTCCGGGCGATGACCTTTGACGGATCATTCAAGTCCAGCATGACCGCGCCCACGCGGTAAGTCCCTAAATTGCCGACCGCGCCGTCCACGCCGTGGTACAGCATGAACCAGCCTTTTTTGTGTTTGATCGGCGGGCAGCCCGCGCCGATCCGCGCCGTCTCCCACCACTGCTCGCCGGTGAATAGGACCTTAGGCTCGCCCCATTCGAGCAGGTCGTCGCTGAACGTGATCCAGACCGACGGCATTTTGACCGGCGCGCCGGGAATTTTTGGGCGGGAAATCCTGACGAATTTGCCGTTGACCCGTTCGGGGAAAATCAACACGTCGCGGTCGTCAAAGCGGGCGTCCGTGATGCGCCCGAGACGTTTCCACCTCTTGAAATCCTTGGTTGCCGCCAAATAGCTGACCGTATTGTTTTTGTGCTGAAAGTACGGCGCGGACGCGGGCGTGGTCTCGGGGCGGTACCCCAATTTTTCGTACTCCTCATCCGACAGCCAGTACCTGCCCGGGGCGTACGCGCGCGCGGCGTAGACGACATAATACACGCCGTCGATTTGGACGAGGCGCGGGTCCTCCAAGCAGCCGCCGTCCGCGTCGTCGGGGTTGGGCGACAGCGCGGGTTGCGCGGAAACCCGCTCAAAATGAAATCCGTCCTCGCTTTCGGCCAGGCCAAAATAAATGCGGTGCTCGACGTCGTGACCGGCGGCGCGGTACAGCATGACGAATTTTTTTCGTTTTTCGTCGTAGATGACCGCGGGATTTAGGACGCACAAATCCTCCCACGCGTTTGCCGGGTCGGCCTTTAAAATCGGGTTCTCCGCGTACCTTACGAGCGGTGACTTTTTTTCGGTTGCTTTTAACACGTTTTAATCTCCTTACAAGCTCTCATTTTATCGTCAATCGGTTTGGTCGGTCGGTTTACGGCAAGCGCTTTAAAAGGGCTTGAGCGCGATAAACAGGATGCCCGCGACGCCGACAAGCAAGCCGATTATATCGTATTTTGTCACGCTCTCGCGGAAGATCAGGAGGCCGACAAACAGACCGGTAAAAATCACGCCTCCGTTGTAGACGGGAAAGAATATCATGCTGGGCAGCTGTCCCGACAGGTAGGTATTGAGAATGTTGACGGCCGCGAAAACCGCGCCGTACAGCAGCGCAAACATTGTTCCGCTCCGATAAAACGGCGTTCGTTTGCCGTCCGCCGCGCCCGTGTCGTCCGCCGCGTCCTCTCCGCGCGGCGCGATAAACCGCAGGGCAACGGCGGCGGCAAGGGCGGCCGCGAAGGAGATAAACAGAAAGGGGAACAGCTCCTCCTTATAGCCGGATGTCTGGTGAATCTTTTGAAGCACACCCAAAAACCCGGAGGAAAGGAGGGATAAAAACGCGAAAAGGATCCACAGCCTGCGCTTGGGCGCGTCGGGCGCGTCGGGCGCGGCCGATGTTTCTCCCGGCGGCGTTTTTGCCGTTTTTGACAGAAACACGATGAGAAAAAAGGAACCGAGTATCAAGAGCACGCCCACCATCTGCGACCAAAAAAACGGTTCGCCCCAAAACAGGATCCCCGCGAACGCCGCGATCACAAAGCCGCAGGAATAGAACAGCGTACAAACGCCGATCGCCCCGTCCTTGAGCGCCTTGATATTGAACAGCTGCGCCGCCAGCGTAACGCCCGCGTAAGCCAACGCCAAAAGCGCGGTGAAGGGCGATATGCCCGTAGGCCGGAGCAGATAGGCGGCAAAGGTGGCGGCGCATATGACGGCGCATATGACGGCGTTGTAAAAGAACAGGTCTCGCGGCGCTTTTGACGCGGCGCCGACCTTTTTACTGAACGCCGTCCTGGCCGTTCCGCAAGCCAACGTTATGCCCAACAAAACATACAGCATCTATTTCCCTCTAATCATGGCGGCCATTTTAGCGCTGACCGGGCGGCGCGTATAGTCGTCCACAAGACTGAATCGGTTGCCGTCGTAGGGCGTGCTCAAATAGTTCCATATACAAAACGGTATCCCGTATTCGTCACAGAGAGAGAGCACGTCGCGCGTCCAATTTTCGCGGCTTGCCATATCCGCGCAGGAAATCGTGCCAAACTCGCCGAGGTAGAGTATCTCGTCGGGGTGCGCCGCCATCCAAGCCAATACGGGCTGCATTTCGGCGCGTAAATACGCCTTGTCGATGCGCGGAAACAAGTCGAAATCCCCGCGATCCGGGTCGATAAATTTTAGGTACGCGTCGTATGCGCTTGTATCGTCGGACGGATAGGAAAGCGCGCAATTGTAATAGTGGTGCAGCTCGCTGGTAAAGGTGCGCTGGTGGGTAAAGATGTGGGGCGCGTAAAAATGAAAGGTGTATACCACGCGTTTGTCCCCGCATACAAGCATATCGTTTAGGCTGCAGGGCAGGTTCCAGCAAACGCCGCCCACCATAATGACCCGGGTATTGCCGCGTTTTCGGATGGCGGCGACCGTTTCGGCGGCCAGGGCGTTCCATTTTTTGCTGTCCGCCACTTCCAGGGCGGGCTCGTTGAGCAACTCGAAAACGACGCCGGGCTTATCCCGATAACGCTCGTCAAGCATTTCCCAAAGCCGAACGAACCGCGCGCGCAGCTGCCCGTTTCCCTCGTCAAACAGCGTGTCGTCGGGAATGTCGCAATACGCGCCGAAGCCGTGGTGCAGGTTTAGGATCACACGGAGCCCCGCCCTCTCGCACCAAAGCAAGCAATCGTCGATGTAGCGCAAATGCTGCTCGATATACGCGCCCGTTTGATAGTCCTCGATCACAACCTGGTCAAAGCAAAGCCGGATATGGTCAACGCCGAACGCGTCCTTTATATTCGTCACGTCCCGCTCGGAAAAATACGACGCAAAATGCTTGCGGTCGCCCGGCGTCAGGTCGTGCCGCCACTGTGGCCGCAACTTTCCCATGCGCTTGTAGTTGGTCAGCCAACCCCCTACGTTTATGCCTCTTAAAAATCCCGTAAATTCTTTCATAGCCCTCTCGCCCGCTACCGGGTCAAAACCGTGATACTGTCCAAGTGCAGGGTGGCGGTGTTTCTTCCGCCGTCGCCGTTTAACGGCCCCAAAAGTCCAAGCTGTGACAGCGCGGTCTCCGCCGTCAAGTAAGGATATTTTTCCAGTAACTCCGCCTGCGTGATCACAAGCGTCGCGTAGTCGGCCATATCCTGTCCAACGGTCGCCGTTATTGTCACGCCGCCGCCGTTACCATTTTGCGAGGTGTCGTCCCAGGCGGTGCCGTTAAAATAGAACCTCGGCCAAAAATACGTCACGGCGGCGCTGCCCGCCGCTATGTCGGTCAGTCTGTAGCGGATCCTAAGCGCCTCAATCTCGCCCACCGTCCAGACCGAACCCAGCTGCACGACCAGCGGAAATGCCCCGCCCGAATGTCCAAAGCTCTTTGTCAGCGCGTAACCGTCTTCCGCGTGATAGTCTACCTCAATGGCCGCGGCGTCGGCGTCCAGTAGTCCGCCGCTCACGATCGCCAAGGCGTCCGTGCTGCTAAATTTTAACAGCTCCGAACGCGCCGCCTGTTGTCCCGCCCTCGTCAAAACCGTGATACTGTCCAGATGCATGGCGGCGGTGTTGTCGTTGCCGCCCACTTGCGGCCCCAAAAGTCCAAGCTGCGACAGCGCGGCCTCCGGCGTCAAGTAAGAATACTTTGTCAGTAAATCCGCCTGCGTGATCACAAGCGTCTCGTAGTCGGCCATATCCTGTCCAACGGCCGCCGTTATCGTCACGCCGCCGCCGTTTGCGGGGGCGTCCCAGGCGGCGCCGTTAAAATAGAACCTCGGCTGAAAAGTCGCGACGCCGGGCGCCGTTATGTCGGTCAGCCTGTAGCGGATCCGAAGCGCCGCAATCTC
>JAIRRW010000059.1 GCA_031255775.1 Clostridiales bacterium | reverse complement strand
TACGACGCGCTGGACGAGACCGGCCGGCAGCGGTATATTCTGGAGCTCTCAAAAAAATTCCGGGAGCTGAGCGAACGCTATTATAAGGAACGGACGGGCACGGGCTCCTAACAAAAAGCCGACCAACGCGTCCGCGCTGCGGTCAAGCCGTATTTTTTCAACTCTCTTTTGTCCACGCCCAAAAATACGCCCCCCAATATTTACAACCTAAAATTGGCCACGTTGTTTTTAGTTGACAGCGGGGCGGCGGCGCTATATAATAGTAGGGCTGCGTTTCAGTGGGCCGGCCGACGTTCGCGAAGAAACGACAGACTGAGCTTTAGAGGTGAACACTGTGAAAAAAGATATTCATCCCGATTATCACGAGGTGACGGCAATTTGTGCCTGCGGCGCCGAGTTCGTGACGGGTTCGACCAAAAAGGGCGATGTCATCAAGGTGGACCTTTGTTCCAAATGCCACCCTTTTTACACGGGCAAGCAGAAACAGATCGAGACCGGCGGCCGGATCGACCGGTTCAAAAAGCGCTATAATAAATAAGCCTTTCGGCTTTTTTATGGTAAGCCTTTAGGTAAAACCATGCACCGGCGCGGCGCGTTTTTTCGGGGGCGTGGTTTTTGTTTTATGAGGAAGCGTGTATCCATGAGAGAAAAAACGGATAAGCAGGAAAAGCCGGTTCGGCGCACCATGATCGGCGGGCAGGCCTTGATGGAAGGGGTCATGATGCGGGGACGCGCCGCGATGGCCATGGCCGTCCGTACCGACGAGGGCGAGATTCTGACCGAGACCAAGCGGCTTGCGCCCGGAAAATGGTACCGCCGCGTACCCGTCCTGAGGGGCTGTATTTCCTTTGTCGATTCGCTGATAAACGGCACGCGGTCTCTCCTAAAGAGCGCCGAGGTCGCCTTTCCCGAGGAGGAAACGCCGGGCAAGGGCTGGTTTGCGTTTTCGGCGGCGCTGGGCGTCCTTTTGGCCGTGGGCGTGTTTATCGCGCTGCCCTCCCTCCTCGCGTCTATTCTCGACAACTTCGTGTTTTATCGGTATGTTTTTACGCAGGGAGAACATATCGCGGTTCTCGTATCCGCGCTGATCGAGGGCGTCATTCGGATCGCGCTATTCGTGCTGTACCTGTTTTTGGTTTCTAAGATGAAAGATATTCGGCGCACCTTTATGTACCACGGCGCCGAGCACCGCACCATCAACTGCTACGAAAAGGGCTTGCCGCTCACCGTCGAAAACGTGCAGAGCTGTTCGACCCGCCACAACCGCTGCGGCACGACCTTTCTGTTTTTCGTCATGATCGTCAGCATCCTCATTTTTGCGCTGACAAACTGGCTGTTTCGGCTGTGGGACTTTGATTTTTCGGGGTTTTTGGGGGGCTTGACGCGGCTGGGTATTCGGCTGGCGCTGCTGCCGCTGGTGGCGGGGCTGAGCTACGAGCTCTTACGGTTTTTGGCGCTGCTCCCGGACAATCGGTTCACCAATATTTTGCGCGCGCCCGGCCTTGCCCTGCAACGGCTGACCACGTATCCGCCCGAGGACGACATGGCCGCCGTCGCGATCGAGAGCTTTTCGCTGGTGTTGGAGATGGACGAGAATCCCGCCGTTGCCGAACGGCATTTCGGGGAGGTGTCGGTGGACGGCATCCGGCGGGTCGTCAAAAAAATTCTGCTTGACGCGGGGGTGGAGGAGGCGTCCGAGACCGAATGGGTCATCGCCGCCGGACTAAAGAAAAAGCGCAGCGCCTTTTCGACCGTCGAAAGCCTGACCTTGGCGCAGTATAAGCGGGTCGTCGCGCTGGCGAACAAGCGGGCGGCCGGCGTCCCCTTGGACTACATTACCGGGTTTACCGAATTTTACGGCTATAAGCTGAAGGTGGACGAGAAGGCGCTTTTGCCCCGCATGGAGACCGAAACGCTGTGCGAGACCGCGATCGGCCTCATCGGCGAGACGGCGCCCACAGTGCTGGACCTGATGACGGGCAGCGGCTGTATCGCGTACGTCCTCGCGAAAAAGACCGCCGCCAAGGTGACGGCAAGCGACGTTTCGGAGGAGGCGCTTAGTCTTGCGCGCAAGAATTTTGCCGATACGGGGATCGAGGCCGTGCAGTCCGACCTCTTTAGCGGGCTTGCCGACCGAACGTTTGACTATATCCTCTCAAACCCGCCCTACATCACCGACGAGGAGATGAAAGGCCTTGCCAAGGAGGTGCTCTGTCAGCCGGAAATCGCCTTAAAGGGCGGCCCCGACGGCCTGGATTTCTATCGGAGGATCGCGCTTGAGGCGCCCGCGCACCTAAACCCCGGCGGCCGCCTCTTGCTGGAGATCGGCCACACCCAGTACGAGGGGGTGCGGGCGCTGTTGGAACCGGGCTTTACCGACGTCGCGTGCGTCAAGGACCTGTCGGGCAGCGACCGCGTGGTGACGGCCAGGCTAAGATGAGAGATAGCGCATGAATTTTGAAAAATTAAAAAGCATTAGGCAAAAATACGAGGAGCTGTCCGCCGAGATCGTCAAGCCCGCGGTCATTTCGGACAACAGGGCGTGGACCAAGCTGGTCAAGGAACACGCCGCCCTAGAGCCCGTCGTGCAAAAATACGAGGCGTACGAAAAAAACCACAGGGACCTCGTCGGCGCAAGGGAAATGCTGTCGACCGAGACCGACCCGGAGCTGAAAGAGCTTGCCGAGATCGAGCTGGACGAAAAGACTGCGGCCGAGGAGCGGATTCTGTCCGATCTGAAGGTTTTGCTGCTCCCCAAGGACCCCGACGACGACAAAAACGTCATTGTCGAGATTCGGGCGGGCGCGGGGGGCGACGAGGCGGGACTGTTTGGCGCCGAGCTCATGCGCCTGTATAAGATGTACGCCGAAAAAAATCGGTGGCGCGTCGAGGACATCGACCTCAACGAGAGCGAGCTCGGCGGGGTCAAGGAGGCCGTGTTTTCGATTACCGGGGACGGGGTGTTTGCCCGGCTCAAGTACGAAAGCGGCGTACACCGGGTACAGCGCGTGCCCGATACCGAATCGCAGGGGCGTATTCATACCTCCACCGTAACGGTCGCCATGCTGCCCGAAGCGGAGGACGTCGTGGTCACCATCAACGAGAAGGACCTAAAGATCGACACCTATCGGAGCGGGGGCGCGGGCGGCCAGCACGTCAACAAGACGGACAGCGCGGTACGCATCACGCACCTGCCCACCGGGATCGTCGTGCAGTGTCAGGACGAGCGGTCGCAGATCAAAAACCGGGACAAGGCCATGAAGGTCCTAAATACCAAGCTCTATGACAGAATGCGCGAATCGGCCGATCAGGCCTATGCCGACAACCGCCGTTCGCAGGTGGGGACGGGCGACCGCTCCGAGCGGATCCGAACCTACAATTTCCCGCAGGGGCGCGTGACCGATCACCGCGTGGGATATACGATGTACGCGATCGAGGACTTTATGAACGGCGACATTGACGAGCTGTTGGAGGTTTTGCGTATCGCCGATCAGACGAGCAAGCTGGAGGCCGGACTGGAATAATCCCTATCTTTCCGGGGAGGAAAGTCCGCTTATTGCCGCGGACACGGGCTACTTTTCTTAAATCCTTTTTACAAAAACGGCGTTTTTCGGGAGCGGACACCTTATTCCTCGATGAAATGAAAGCGTCAGCGGCATTTTATCGAAAGAGGCAGCGCAATCGGTCGC
>JAIRRW010000049.1 GCA_031255775.1 Clostridiales bacterium | reverse complement strand
AAGCGTACATCCCGCCCCAGGATAGGCCGCAAAATCCTATTTGTTCCGCTAAAATATCCTCGCGCACCGAGAAATAATCTGTACAACGGCTCAAAAATAAAAGCTCCAGCGCAGCGAAGCTTCCGCCCAACTGCCTCAATGCGCAGTCCGCCTTGCCCCTGTCGTACGGCGTACCGAATCTCTCGGGACTCCAAGTGAGAAGCTGCGGGGCAAACACCGCCGCGCCTCTTTCGACAAACCGCCGCGCCATGTGGTTATAATTCCCCGAATTGTCCAGCATACTGCCGATATATTCCGGCGTGCCGTTAGCCCCATGCTGGCAAAACACCAACGGGCGGCGGGCGGCGTTATCAAGCGGTAAAAAATACAATCCAAAAAGCTTTACGCCGGGCAGCACCTCCAAACGCAAGCGGAATATTTCCGCGCCGCCGTCCCTCCCGACACGCTCGGTTTCCGCAGACACGGCGAGGCCGGAATATTGGGCGCGTTCCGTCAAAGGAAAGCCGTGCATTTCGACAAAATCCCTATACCGCTTTTCTTTTGGCGTATCGCGCGTATACGTGCCGCGTCTCTCGGACGCATCGGGATATTGCGCGTCTATCCACCGGACTATATCATCCGCGTAACGCTTGCGGTCGGGCGAGTCCCTATGGGTTTTACTTTCGAGTATATTTTTATATGCTTTCATTAGCGCTTTCCTAAATGCCATTCATGTATGATCTTTGTGATATCGTCTTCGCTAAAACGCCCGCCCGGAAGCGAAACCAATGCCCGCAGCGGCAAAAATCCATGAAATTTGCCGTGCCCGCAACCCTCCTTTTACGAAGTTGTTTTTCACGTTTAACCTAAGCATAAAGATAGCACAATAAAAAAACCATGTCAATATCATTATCATTCAGACGAATTGTCATTTTCTTTTGCATTTATGTTTCGTTTTCTTTCAAACTCGTTCGTGCTCTCATCGCCGTCAATCACATCGCCAAACAAAGCGGGCACTTATACTTCTTGCCCGCTTTAGGTCGGTTATAACCGAATAACGACATCATAATTTGAACTTTGTTGGAATATATCCTTGCAGGATTTTTGATTGAGCAGGTTTTTGGATATTTTTGTGTTGGTTGAAACGATTTTTCGCAGGGCGTAGCAGAGCTACGTTCAAGAAAATTCGTGATAACCGACGCGAAAAGATCCATAACCTATCGATTAAAAATCTCGTGGAAACACGACTTAGCCGAAAACTTTTTTTATCGCCTCTAAATACCCAAAGCCGTACTCGGTGTCGGGCTCGAGAAAGGTTCCCTCCGTCCACTCGTTCCAGCTGTTGACCGTCACGATCTTTTCGGGCCAGGGTGATTCGTCGAGCAGCGCCTTGATTTTTTGCGCCGCCTCCTTGAACTTATCGGGCGCGTTGTTGACGAGGACGCCCGTCACGCCGCCTCTTGGGGTGTTGTCCCAGCCCGTGGAGAGGTTTGGATAATACGGAATGTCGTATTTTTCGGATTCGTTTAACAGCTTTTTCCTCATGTTTTCTATCGCGCCGTCCGCAAACTCCGGGTAGTCGATGGGCGCGACCTTGTCGCCCAGCCACCAGTCGTGTCCCCAGACATAGCTTGTCACGCCGTCGACGCCCATATAGCCAAACACGTTGAAGCCCTCGGGCCGCTTGCCGTCCGTCTCTATCGCGCTCGTGTCGAGCCGGTGCCAGCCGTAGACGCGCATACACATGATGCATAATTCCCCAAGCCCCGCGTCGCGCACTCTTTGCCGGAAACGCTCCAAGCCCTTCCGCGCCAGCCTTATGTCGGCCTTGCCGGTGTCGGGATTTTGAAAGACTTTTAGGGCGATGAAGTCGGCGAGGTTATAGATCATAAAGACGATTTTACCGTCCACGCGCCACACATTGGGCAGGCGGAAATACTTTTCCAGCAAATAATCGCACATGATGTCCAGCTCGTCGGCGGCATAATTTTCCATGCGGTAGCCCGCGCCCACGTCGTGGTTGCACCACATAACGCAGAATTTGATGTCGTCACGGTTTGGCGCGGGCAAAAAGCCGCGTTCTAACGCGCCCTCCAAGAGCGTGCCGTTGCGGCCTTCTCCCTTGCCCTTGCCGCGGTTTTCGCGGCTCCAGTACCAATCAAAGATAAAGACGTCCACGCCGTGCTCCGACGCCGCCTTGATTTTTTTTGACATGACCGCGGGGTCACATTCGTCCTCGGCGCCCC
Source organism: Clostridiales bacterium (assembly GCA_031255775.1). Taxonomy (GTDB): domain Bacteria; phylum Bacillota; class Clostridia; order Christensenellales; family Pumilibacteraceae; genus JAIRRW01. The sequence continues at coordinate 27,188 of JAIRRW010000049.1, read as the reverse complement.
AAAGCGGCGTAATCGGCTGTTTATGCCCCTCAAAAAGCGGCTTGCCCGCCGCGAGGCTGCCCCACTCGCCGTGCTTTGCCGAATCGAACGTTTCCTCCGGGTTCTGGCAGCCCCAGCCCGGAAAGTAAAAGGCCGCAACCGTGTAATTCTTTTTACTCATACTTTTTTTCTTTTTCTCCTTGTCATTTTTTTATGCCATGGTGTCCAGCATAGAGAGAGACACCTCGTGCCGCGTTGGCTTTCCCGCCATGAAGGCAAGACATTCATCGGTCATGTATGCGCCGCAGCGCTGTACCTCAAGCCCCTTACTGCCCGCTATATGCGGTGTCAGATAGACGTTATCGAGCCCCCAAAGCCCGCTCTCGGGCGGCAGAGGCTCGCTCTCCGTCACGTCGAGGAGCGCCGTCCTGGAGGGGTCCTCGGTGAGGGCGCGGACGAGGTCGGCCTCGATGACCTGCGCGCCCCGACCCGTGTTGATAAAGGTCGTAAAGGGCTTCATTTTGGAGAGCTGCGCGTATCCGATCATGCCCCTTGTCCGCGGGTTGTCCGCGAGATGGTTGGAGACGGTATCGGCCTCGGCAAAAACCTCGTCCAGCCCGCATTTGATCACCCCCAGCTGTTCCGCTTCCGCGTCCGGCAGGAAGGGATCGAACACCAAAACGCGCGTTTTATCGGTTGTGCGGAGGCGATCGATGACCAGCTTTCCTATCGAGCCCGCCCCCAATATCCCCACGGTCATGCCGTAATTGCCCTTAAAGGCGCCCGCGAAACTGCCGGCCTCCCCCGCGCCTTTGCGGTATTTTGTCACGCTTTGAAAATAGCCCTTGGCGGCAAGCAGGATTTGGGCAAAGGCAAACTCGGCGACGGGCACCGCGTTTGCCCGCCACGCGCTGAACACACGGACGCCGCGGTTAAAATACGGCCGGGCGAACTGCACCGAGCCCGCGCCGTGAAAGAGCGCCTTTAACTGCGGGAGGTATTTGGAAAGCGCCTTTTCGTCCAGTCCGGGCACGCCCCAGGAGGAAAAGGCAAAGACGGCGTCCTTTAGAAAGTCCCTGTGTGCTTCGAGGTTGCCCGCGTGTATGTATTCGGGCGGAAAAATCAGTTTTTCGCGCAGGCGTTGGGCGCTGACGCCACCGAAAACCGCATCGATATAGCCGTACCCCGGCTGCTGTAAAAATATGGCCTTCATCCTGCCGCTCCTAAAATGCCCGCGTTTTTTGCTCCGCCCGGCGCGCCTTTACGTCAATAGAACGGGTCTAATGTACGTCGGAATACAAATCCATGCCCGTCCAATACTGCTCCCATGTCGTCGGTTGGTCGGCCGCCGTCCAAAACTCGTGCGTCGGCGCGAGGCCTAGGGGCAGAAATATCAGTGACGCCATATAAAAGCTGCCCGAGGAGTTGTACGGGTCCATCAGCTTGCGCTGCTCGCCGAACACGCCCGGGACAAGCCAGCCCGCCGCATCGTAATTTTTGCCCTCGCCGAACTTGCGGATAACGCTCGTCATCGCGCGGCGCACCTGCCCGGGCTTTAGCCTTTCGGGCAGGTAACCCTTTAGCGCGCCGAGGGCGAGGGCGTGAAACGCGCCCAGCCGATAGACGATCGAGCGGCCGCAGGGCAGGTATGTCCCATCGGGCGAAATCGCCCGCTCCTGCGTGATCAAATAGGCCTTAAAGCGTTCTAACGCTTCCTTTCGCAAATTTTTGCCGTGGTCGTAAAAAAGTATCTTGCCCGCGTTGTTGTCCGCAAGGTCCATCAGCATGGGCTGTATGACATAGCTGTTGTAATAGTCCCAGGCAAAGCTCTCGCCGTCGCCGTAAAAGCCGCCGCCCTTGTACCACCGGGAAACATCCGTCATGATCAGCTCGATTTTGCCATAGTCCCCGGCGTCCCAAAAGGCGTTTAGGGCGTCCTCGACGGTTGCCGAAAACAGTATCCAGTTGTTGAACCAGACCGGGCGCATTCCGCTCGTCTCCTTTAGCGAGACGAAAAGATTGGCTTTGACCCGCGCGTCCAGCTTGTGCACAAGCTCCCGGGGGGCGCGGAGCAGCGCCTCCGAGAGATAGGCCGCGTCCACGAGCGACTGGTGCGGCTCGGCGCCGCCGCTCGACCACACGAAATAATCGGGCGAAGCCTTGTCGGTCCCTGCGTCTATCGCCTCACGGGCAAGCGCGCGGTATTTGTCCTGCAAGGCCTTTTCGTCACCGGAGAGCCCTTCGAGCTCGAGCCAGGGCGCAAGCCCGGCCAGCAGACGCCCCAGCGCCTCCAGATACTGGACGTGGTTGCCGTTTTTCTTAAAGGCCTCGGCGTGCCCCTCGTGCAGAAAGGGCATCCTTTCTTTCAGCCGCCGCTCGGCCAGCGCGTTCAGCACCGGACCGGCCATTTCGAGCACCGTGTCAAGCCACAGCTTTCGCGTTTCGTTCATCGTTATATACCTCTTCCTTAGGTCTGCCGTCCCCGTGTCCCGCCCCTATCGGCTACGCCTCCCGATTGACCGTATCGGCAAGCGCGTGGAGCGCCTTGGCCGTCTCGGCCAGGGAGGAGAATTTGTCGTCGTGCATAAATTCGAGCAGAAGGCTCATGTCCCGCCCTGTCTCGCGGAACATACGCAGGTACCGCCCCCAGACCGCCGCGCCCTCACACAAGGGGAGGCGCTTTTGGGGCGCCCAGTGAAAGACGTGCAGGTTGACGACATACTCTCTAAGCGCCGCAACGGATTTTAGATTGTACGCCTCGTCCCGCATATGGTTGGGCTGCCAGAGCATTTTTAGGGCGGGGCGGCCGCAATCTCTCAAAAAGCGCAGCGCCGCGTCGTACGCGTCGGTGATCGTCCCGAGGTGACATTCGAGCGCGAGGGTGATCCCGCGATCCGCCGCCTCGTCCGCAGCCCGCGCCGCATCCGCCAAGAGGCGGGCGTAGCCGTCCGGCGAAATTTCCGCCGAGCCCTCCTCTCCGCCCCACACCCGCACGACGTCGGCGCCGAGCGCGGACGCGGCATCCAGCACGCGCTGAAAGGTATCCGGCGAATCCTTGCCGATTTTATAGTACGAGCCGTAGGCGGCGACATCGAGGCCGTGCTCGCGCGTCATGACGCCGACCTCTCTTGCCCGCTTGATCTCGCCCGGCGGGACGTGAACATCCCCGCCCCATTCTATCCTTTCTAAACGGCAGTCCGCGCAAGCCCGAACGATGCTCTCCGGCGTTTCGCCCCGAAAACTTATCGAGACCAATCCCGTTTTAAACATCGCTCTCCCTCCGTGCGCATCTCGCTTTTCACGCGGTTTCTCCGGGGAAGCCGCGCGTTTCTCTCCGCTCACGCGCCCTTCCTCTTTTTGCGGACAAGCAGCGCCGCCGCAAGCGCCGCGCCGGCCGCGACAAGCCCGCCGCCCGCGCAAATCAGCGCGATATGCCAACCCTTTAGGCCGTCCGGCGCGGACGAAAAAGACGCGGACGCAGGCGGCTCGGTCACAACCACGGTGCAGGCCGCCGTCATGCCGCCCATCGTCGCGGTGACCGTGACGACACCGACTTGCGCGCCCTGAATCCAGCCCGTCGTGAGTGCGCCGCACACCTCGGTGTCGGTGCTGCGGTACACCGCGTCCGTGACCGCCCCTTCGGGCGACAGACATTCCAAATAAAACTCCTTGCCCTTTTCCACCGTGTAAATTCGGCGGCCAAAATAGATAAAGTCGGGGTACGCCCGCACCTGATGATACGCGATTTTTCCGGCCGCGTCCTCTTTGACGCCTATTAGCGCATAACCGATTTTTTTGACCGTCACGCGTCCGTCCGCGCTCACCTCGGCCACCTCGGGATTGTCGGTCGTAAAGGTGTAGGCGGGCGATACGCCGTTCAGCTCGAAATTCGGGTTGAGCGTAAAGCTGTCGCCCACCTTATATACCCCCGACTCGCCCTGATCGAGCGCGGCGCGGACGACGGGGCCGTTTTTGACGTTGCGCACCTCGACGTCCGTCTCGATCGAGCCGTCGGCGCTGTGCTGGCAGATAAAGAGATAGGCCTGTTGGGTAAAGTCGGATAGCTTATTGTCCTTTCTCACCACGGTCTCGGCGGGAAATTTAAAGCGCACGCCGTCCGCCTCCAGAATATACAGGGCGCGTCTGTCGGCGACGCCGTCCGGGTCGTATTCGCCCAGCGGATGATAGTCGATCACGCCCAGCGGGTGATAGCTGTACTTAAATTTTATCCATCCCTCGCTGCCGTCCGCGGCATAGCGCCTACCCAGATTGAGCTTTCGCGCCAGCTCGACCATGCCGCCGTCCTGCCATTCGTAAAAGGCGGTCTTGCCCTTTGCCCAATTGTTGGTGTCCTCGTCATACCGGTTGTTTCGCGCGCGCAGGCTGTCCGCCGCGTAGCCCGAATCGCCCGGCTTATAGATCGTATCGATGCTCTGCGCCTCGCGCGAGCTGATACCGCCGCCGGACGAGAGCGCGACATAGTTCATGTGGTGCGCGTTGCCCTCGGTAATTTCGTCATTCTCGTCGGAGCGGCGCACAAAGCGCAGCTGTATGCCGCGCGGCGAATCCGCGCCGCCCTTATTGTTGGAAATCTCGTTGTCGTTGACGGCGACGCCGGGAACATAAGTCGATTCGGTCAAGCCGATTTGCAAAAAGCGGGTGGCCGCGCTGGTCGACGTGCCCCAGGCGTTGTAGAGCTTGCCGTTGTCGAGGCCGTTTGAACGCAGCTCAAACTCGACCGTCGTGTATTCGTCGGCGCCCGTCAGCGGGTCTTTGTTTCCCGTCTTGGTAAAGTTGAGGGGGTGCTTATAGGCGAGGATACTCTTTGCCTGCGAAAAGGATCTGTCAACGCTGCCCACCGTGCCGAACATACGGGCATAGCCGTCGTCAAAGGCGGCCGCGGTATAGCCGCCCGCGCCGTTGAAATGCTCCCAATCCGGGCTTTTTGCGCTCTCCGTCACAAACAGCGTTTTGTCAATATAGGCGCTGTTGCCCGCCTTATCCCACGCGGTGTAGCGGATCGTATAATGCCCGGACATAATGGGCGTAAAGGCGTAGTAGAGGATGCCGCCGTCCGCGCCCGAAACGGGTCGGATTTCGGTTGCCTCGGGCGAGACGATATCCAAACGCGTATAGACCGTGCCGCCGGTGTCGGATGCGGCCGCCTTAGGCAGCAGCACCTCTCTAAACTGTACCGCCGTCCCGGGAAAGGCGAAGGCGCCGTCCACCCCCACGACCGGGCGCGTCTCGTCAAAGACGGTGACGGCCACCCTGGCCGTACTGCCGCCCCCGCTCCGCACCGTGACAAAGGCGTCGCCGCCCGCCGCCGTCGTCGTGACCACGCCGTCCGCGTCGACCGCTACGGCGGGATCGTCGGACGCGTAGGTAAACACCCGGTCCCCGTCCTCGATCTCACGACCCGGATAGGGGATCAGCGTGCTGTTGATTTTGACGCCGTTGCCGGGCTTTAGATCGCGAATCTCGGCGGCGTCGGTGCGGTGGTATTTTATGTTTCCGTTGCGCAGGCTGCCGATCGAAGACCTGACGTTTGCCATGGGCAGCGGCGCCGCCATACTGTTGGACACCACATAGCCCAGCATGGGCGCGTCGCTAAAATCCCCCTCCGGCGTCACGCGGTTTCTTGGGACGCGGATCGAATAGACGCCGCCGACGAGCGAGCCGGTCGCCGCGTTGTAGGCGCGCATCGAAAAGACATAATGGCTCTCTGTCCGCTCGATGACGCCGTGGATCTTGCCGGATGCCTCCCGTCCGTCGATGGGGCGGCCGTAAAAGGCCGAGGCCAGCCACGGGTAGTCCGCTCCCGTATTGACGCACAATCTCGAACCGATGCCGCCCTGTGCGTAGGGCAGGATAAAGGGGCCGATCCCGGCGTCCGCGTCCGCCTTTGAAAGGCAGGTAATATCAAACTGGATCCCGCGCGGCTCGCTTGGGTTGTGCTGTCCGCCGGGCTGACCCCAGTACTGCGTATTTTTGGTGAGGTCATAGCCCGATTCCGTCCGGGGGTATTCGTTGAGCGTGATTGCGGTAAAGCGGTTGGGCGAGTTTGCCTGCGCGCCCGACGCGGCATAGCCGCTGACGTCAACCAGGGCCTCAAAATCAAACTCAATGGGCTTTGACAGATCCAGTCGGTCGTGAAGCACCGCGCCGGAGCTGCCGTTTTGGGGCAGCGATCCGGTCGAACGGACGGTTTCGCCGTCATAGCTCAACGCGACGAAAGCCGGAGCCGCGCCGGTATTATGCGTGACGAAATATTCGGGCTGACCCTCGGGCAGCGGCGCCAAAACCTGCGCGGCCCCCGGCACGGCGGCGGCGCGAACCGCCGTCGGGGTAAACGGCTTTAGCCGCCCGACACCAACGAGCACGGCCAGCGCAAGCGCGAGCGCCGCGGCGGTCTTATAGAAACGGTTTTTCATGTATGGTATCTCCTACAGGCTTTCGCGCCTATCTAAAAACCTCTCCGTTAGCGGGAAGCCTTTTTTTTGATGAGCGCCAATCCAAGCATGGCGGCAAGCGCCGCGATCGCTGCGGCCGCGCTTGCCCCGCTTGCCGCGCCGCCGCAGCCGGGGCTTGGGCCGGGCGCCGCGCCCCCGCCGTCACCCTCTTCGGGGCTGTCGGCCGCAAGAACGGTGACGGCCACCTCGATGATCGTAGTGCCTACGCTCACGTATATGACCGTACTCCCCGCCGCAACTCCGGTGATGAGGCCGCTTGCGCCGACCGCCGCGACCGTATCATCCGCCGAGGTAAAGGCCGCCTGCGCGTCCGGGAGCTTGACGGAATAGTCGATTTGATGGGTTTCTCCGGCCTTTAGGGTGACGCTCTTTGTCGTCACGGTCAGCTCGACGGTCTTGGGTTCGACCGTGAGCGCGACCTCAACGACGGCGCCGCCCGCCGAGACGTAAATCGTGACGTTTCCGGCCGTGAGCGCCGTGACCTCGCCCGCCGCGCTGACGGTCGCGATGCTCGTGTCCGAGGACAGGAAGGTCACCGTCGTGTCCGACGGATTGACGGTATAGGCGATAGTATGCTTTGCGCCGTCCACCTTGATCGTCACATCGGCCGTGCCGTTTGTCACAGTCAAGAGAGGGCAAACCGTCACGGCAAATGTCTTTTGGGTGGTCGTGCCGTCGATGGTGATCGTGAGGGTGGCCGTGCCGACGCCGTTTGCGGTGACCTTGCCGGAGGCGTCCACGGAGGCCACGGCGGCGTCGTCGCTCGCAAAGCGGAGCGTGCCGCCAGCCGGAAAGGTGTCGCAGGACAGGTCAAACTCATCGCCGAGACGCACGGTTTTTGCGTCCTCCTCAAGCGTGATGTCGAGGTAGGGCACCCGGACGGTCACGTCAACGTAAGCATCGGGGTTGTCGACCGCAGAGATGCGCACCACGGCCGTCCCCGCCCCCACCGCGTAAATCCTGCCGTCCAGCACGGTGACTACCGATGTGCCGTTAGAGACCGCCGTGACGGGCGCGTCCGTCGGAGAGGACGTGACGGCGGGTATCGCCATGTTTTGGCTGTACGCCAATTCGAGCGTGCCGCCCGAAGAGTCGGCGAGCGCCAGGGAGGCCGTCTTGACCGTGAAAGTGACGGAGGCGGAATTTGTGCTGCCGCCCGCCGTTATGGTGGCCGTGCCGCGCCCGACAAAGGTGACCGTCACAACACGGGCGCCGCTCTCGCCCGACACCGCAACCGTGGCTACGCTTTCGTTGTCGGAGACCCAGTCGAAGCCGAAATTGCGGTTGGATATTTCGAGCTCTACGGGTGGTGCGCCGTAGGTCACACCGGTCTCTGCCGGCGGCGTTATGGTGAGCTCACCTCCCGTCACCGTCAGAGTGTATGTCGCCGCGCGCCCGAACTGGTCGGTTGCGCGGACCGTCACATTGCCGCCGGCCTCGCCGGTCAGCGTGACGATGCCGGACGAGGCGTCTATCGCGGCAAAGGTCACGGGTTGAATAAATTCGTACGTCAAAACCAAGGGCGGGTCGGCGGGATTGTCGCTGACGGGCGCGTACGCGGACAATGTGTCATTCGCCGCGACCTCACGCGACGCGGCCGGAAAGGCAATCGAGTTGAAGGCGATATCCTTGACCGAAAAATCGGCAAAGAGGATTCCGTTTCTGGAGATCGCGCCAAACGCCAGCTTGATCTTGCCGGACGAGGTGGCGGTGTTGGCCGGATCGGGATCTATTTCGGTCGCGGGCACGGCGAATTGGAGGCCGTCCACATCGATGAGGTAGGTTTTGACCTCCGACACATAGATTTGTGAAATCCGCACGGTAAATTCGTGCCCGCCGAAAATCCTGTCGCCGGCGGCCTGCACTTCGGGCGCGGTCAAATCGGCCGCGTTGTAAAATACGCCCGAGTTCCAGGTCTTTAAGTCCGCCGACGCCCCCGTGTTTGGTCCATCTCTCCAGGCAAGCAGCTGTTTGCCGCCGTTTACATCAAAGGTGAGGCGTATGCCGCGCGGACCTGCGGAGAAATAATTGTCCGCGCCGCCCCTGTCGAAATAGTAGGAGTCGCCGATAAATATCGCGTACCGGTTTTCGCCCGCGGGCGGCGCGCCGCCCGGCGCGGAGAGCGTAAACGACGTGGTAAAGCTCAAATTTTGATTCGCCGCGAAGGTGATCGGCGTGTTGTACACATAGTTGTACGTCCGCGCGGAACCGCCGTTCGTGCTCGCAACGCCGTAGCGGCCGGAGGACGCCACGCCGTTTGCGGACAATTCCTCCGCGATCAAGTAATCGTCCGGATATAACGGGCTGTTGAGGTACAGTCCGGCCACGCTCCATTGGGACTCGTGCGCGTCGGCAACGACGTTGAGCTCCCCGCTGAGGGTCACACTCACCTCGCTCAAAACATTTGTGACCGTGTATTCCACCACATGCTTGCCGGGCGCGGTCGGCTTGAAGTAAGGTTTTAGCCTGTTTGCGCCGCCGGTTTGTATCTTTAGCTCGGTGGGCGAAATCTCGCCGTCCGGCGTCACTTTTGCGCTGAACTCCAAGGCGTCGGGCCAGTCGGCTTCGCTCGTCCATACTTCGTCCGTGGAGGCCGGCAGCGGCAGGGCGGACGTGCGTCCGAGGGGGATGTCGCCGAAATCGGGCATCTCAAAATCCGGGGAAATCGTATCCAAAAGCACCCTTACGGTATACGCACAGGTATCGCCCTCGTCGGACGTCGCGTAGATGACCGCCTGACCGCTCCTCACGCCGTCTACGATTTTAGGGAGGCCGGAGGCTGTATCGATTTCGACAACCGCCGCGTTGTCGGTAAAGTACGTCACGGAGTGCGGACCGCCCGTCGTCGAGCTCATCTCGATGTGCCCCAAGGCAACGGGGTCAAACGGTTCGTAGATTTCGCCCGCGTTGCCCGTCAGGTCTCCCTCCTCGTTGATTCGCAAAATGCCGTCCGGGAGCGTGGCGCCGCTGACCTCAAACTTTGTTATGTCGTCCGGCTGCTCTATGTTGTAGATCCCGGCGCGGGGCTGAAAGGTGTAATCGAAGTCGGGGGTATTTCTCGCCGACATGACGACGCCGATGCGCGTCTCGTATTGGCTGTCGTCGCCCAGCAGGAGGTTTGCCGCGGGGACTCTCATGGTGGCGATGTTCGTGGTCATGACGACGGGCGTATTGTTTTTATTGTAATTATCCCATACTCTGTGCGTGATGACCAGGTCCGCGCCCTCTCGCTCCACCGTGACATGAAAACCGGGGTATTCCTTAGATGCGCCGCGTTGGTTCATGACGGCACTCGCGTGGTGCAATACATCATCATTTCGACCAAGTCTCCCCGATAACATCGTGCCGAATCGGCCGTCGCCGTTAATAACCGCCGCGCCCGAACCGGTCGGGCCGGTGCTGGAGGCATGGGGTGCGGTGGCAAACTGCCTGCCGGTGGTGGCATCGTAAAACGTGTAGATCGCCTCCCTGCTGGGGATATTCGCGAAAACCGTGTTTGCGCCGAACATGGCGTAGGTGAACTGAAAGCCCCCGGGCTTGATCGGCGAGCTGCTGCGGGCGATGACGTTGTTGGAATAGTCCGTGACGGCGCCCCCGCTTTTTGGATAGCGGTTGACGGTGATGCCGATGCTCGTCAAATCGTTGGCGATGCCGATCTTGTCATGGAAGGCTTGCCAGTTGCCCGAGTTGATATCCGTGCCGTTTGCGTCCTTTAGCCAGTACCATGCCTCCATGTCAAATTCCAGACGCTTGTTGAGGTCGATGGGCTGTGCCAGTACGGCGGAAAAGGTCTCGCCCGGCTTTAGCCCTTGGGTCGAGCCCGCAATATCAAACACCGCGCCGGTGACGTCCATTAGGCTGTCGGCCAGCGGCACGCCGCTCACCGCGCTGCCGCTCATGCCGGCCGCGCTGTCCTGCGCGATCGTAAAGCCGTAGTCTACGGCCGCGGACGCGGTTTTACCCGCCCTTGCGCCGACGCCAAAAAGCCCGGTCAGGGACGCGCCGCACAGCGCGAGCGCCGTCATAAGCCCGATACACAGGCTTTGTGTCACTCTCTTTGTCCTTGTTCCCGTTTTCATGCTTATACCCATCCTTTCCGCGACCGGGCGCAAAACGTCATGAAACGGCTTGAGCCTTCGCGGTATTATTGTGCTGTTTTGTGCGGTTTTTTTGTCGATAGCCGCGCCGACGCTTTTTAGCCCTTGATCCCCGAAAACACGAGGCCGCGCGACACAAATTTTTGGTTGATGAGAAAGAGCGGCAGCAGGGGCAGCATGGTCAGCACGCTGATCGCCATTGTCACGGCATAATCCTTGCGCGCGCCGCTGACCATGGCCATCGATCGGTGAATGATGAGCGGCAGGGTCAGCTTGCTGTCGGCACCGAGTATCATAAACGGCCACATAAAGTTGTCCCAGCTCCCCACAAACGCGGAGATCGCGATGTAGACAAATACCGGCACGCTCAAGGGCAGTATGAGCTTAAAATATATGCCGAATTCGGTGGCGCCGTCCACCTTGCCCGCCTCTCGCAGGTCTTTTGGCAGCGCGTCGAAAAAGCCCCGAAACAGGATGGGCGTAAACGAGTCGGCAAGGCCGGGCAGCCAGATGGCCGTAAAGGTGTTTTTGAGTCCCATGCGCAAAAACAGCGTATACAGCGGCACCTGCTCGATCACCCCCGGTATCAGCAGGGGGATGATCAAAAACATGGTATAGGCGTTTTTCCACCGCTTTTTTATCAGCTTGGAGAGCGCGTAGCCCGCCCCGCCCGCGACGAGAATTTTGAGCAGCGCGGCCACGGTCGCCACGACAAGGGAGTTGAGCGCGTAGTGCAGAATACTGTGCTGAAACGTGCCGACCGAATTCCAGGCGCGGCTGTACACGTCAAACAGACCCCAAAAACTCTTTTCGCCCACGACCGAGCCGACGTGCGCCCGCAGCGAAAACGTCTCGAAGGACTGAAAGTCACCCGAAAACCCTTGCGCGTCGGAGTAAAATTGGTTGATCTGCGCGGCTTTTTCGTCGGCGGACGCGGCGGGGAGCGCCTGCGCCGTGCCGTAATAGGCAAAGCTGATGTGGCTCAATAACCGGCCGTACTTATCCGAGCCGCTGTCGCGCCAGCCCGTCATCACCCGCTGTGTGACGCGCCCGACAAACAAATCCTTGGCGTACTGGCTTTGGTATTTCGCGACGGTCAGCGTCGCCCGCCCCCGGACGGCGCCGTCCTCCACCCAAAGGGTCGAATACGACAGCGCGGACACCGGGATATTGCGGTCGCACGTCATCCACAGCAATACCGCCGACTCGTACTCAAAATCGTCCTGCGTATAGTCCGCCACGCCGCCCGTATCCAGTCCGACGCTCCATTTTGTGGGCAGGACGGGCGTCATGATGGGCGGGTTTGCGGACGCCGTCAAGGCGTCCTTTGTCGAGGAAACCAAGAGCCAGTACAGCGGAAAGAGCCCCACGATCACCGAAAAAATCGTGAATACGTAGCACAAAAAGCGAAAGACCCTGTCGCCCCGGCCGCCCCGCCGCCGTGTTATGACGATTTTTACCTTGTCCGTCTGTTGCTCGGGCGCGGCGTTGGCTAACTCTTCCATCTGTTTTTATTTCTCCTTCCCGTCCCCTCGTCGTCCAGGCGCCGCGCGAAGTACATCCTGATCAGCAAGAAAAAGCAGGTCAAAAGGACGATGATGACCGCGAGCGCCATGGCCGAGCCGTAGTCGATATTGGTAAACATTCGGTTGTATACGCCCATCATCAGCGTGGAGGCCGCGCCGTCGGGCCCGCCCTGCTGACCCGTCATGACAAGGACATCCTGAAAGGCCAAAAGCGCGCCCGACATGGATAGCAAAAACTGTGTGGCGATCATGGTGCTCATGCCCGGAATGGTGATCGCGAACACACAGCGGAATTCGCTCGCGCCGTCTATGCGCGCCGCCTCGTAGATCTCCTCGGGGATATTGTTGATGGTGATGAGGTACAGCATATTAAAGCCGCCCAAAAGCCCCGAAAAGCGCAGCGTAAACTTGACAAGCGCGGGGTCCTCCAGCCACCTTTGGGGCGGGATGTCAAAAAAGCCGACGACGGTGTTTAGGATACCGAAGTCGCTGTCGTAGATGTACTTCCATACCGCGAGCGCGGCGACCCCCGGGATCGCGCCGGGCAGCATACGCAGGTAGCGCAGGGTCGCCTGTCCCCGGCCGATCTGCGACATAAATATCGTATAGACAATGGGCGGAAAAAACCCAAAGGCCATGCCGAACACAAAGAGAATCAGGGTGTTTTTTAGCTGATCCCAAAAGATGGGCGATTGGAAAATGCGCTCGTAATTTTCGAACCAGACAAAGGGACCCGGCGGGTTTGCGAGGTCGTTTTGCGAGTAGCGGAAAAAGCTGTAGATGACCGAATTGAAGGCCATGCCGTACTTAAAGACCAGCAGCCCCAAAATCGTGGGAAAGGAAAACGCGAGAAAAACCGCTACGGCCCTTATTTCCCGCTTTAGCTTGGCGCGTTTTTTCTTTTTGAGCGCGGACGTCTCCCCCGCGATTTTCGCGGTTCGTCCGGCTTTTAGGGTCCTTGTGACGCCCGAATCCGACCCCGTATTTGCGTTGCCCGTGTCCATTCTCATTCCTTTCCCGTTTCCCTTATCCTTTGTGTCAGTCGGCCAGTACGCGTGCGTTATAGCCGTTTAGATATTCGGTGTAGACGATGTTGTTGACCGTCTGCAAGCGTGCCTTGATGGCGTCCCAGCCCTTGTACGCGCTGTCCTTTTCGATAATAGCGGACAGGTACGGCCTGATATAGGAGACAAAGCCGTCGGCGTCAAGGTCAAACACATAGCTGTCGGTCATAGCCGTCCGATAGGGGTTGATCCAGTCGGCGGGCGCAAAGGCCATGGCTCGGTCAAATTCTGCGGCGGTCAGGGTGTGGGCGGGCAGGAAAACCTCGGCAATGTCGTTTTCGACACAAAAGTCCATCATCTCCAGCAGGGCGTCCTTGCCGTAGACATAATCGAGATATTCCATGGCCAGCGCCTTTTTCGCGTCCGACGCTTTCTCACGGACGACAAAGCCCGACGAAAAGGTCGGGTTGGCGGGCACGGCGTCCGCGCCGGCGGCGAGGGTGTCGGGGCCTGCGGGCATATTGACCAGCAAAAAGTCGTTGGCGTACATACTCTTTTCTTCAAAGTAGGATATCCAGCCGGGATAGAACACCATGCTGGCGAAGTTGCCGAGAATAAAGTTGTCCCAGGTGGTGTACATCGCCGTTTGCGTGCTCTGCTTGTAGGAGCCGTCCTCCTGGAGGTTTTGCAAAAATTCGAAGGTGCGCACGGTCGCATCGTTGGTAAAATCGACGGTGATTGTGCCGTCGTCGTTTTGGACGGCCGCCCGAAACTGGTTGGCGATATTAAACATGCCGACAAGGAGATAATAGTCGTTGGCGACGCCGGCAAAGCCCGGGACGCCGGACTTGCTAAGCTGTTTTAGAAAGGCGCGAAAGCCGTCCCAGGTCCTTATGGTCAGCATTTCGCCGTTGTCGCCCCAGGGCATGGCCGCGCCGGTGCGCAGCGCCTCGACGTCGGCCTGTGTGATGACCGCGTCCCGCACCTTTTGGGCGAGCACCTTTTTATTAAAGGCGATCATGGGAAAGTCGCGCCCCCAGGGATAGCCGACTATCGCGTCCTTTTTTTGATAGGATTTGAGGACGCCGGGGTCGATCGCGGCAAGGTCGTCCGCCGCGATATAGTCCTGCAGGTCGGCGATGAGCCCGGTCTGATAGATCGTGCGGGCATAATGCGCGGCGGTGACGGGGAGGACGGTGTAAGCGTTGGTGCCGGATTGCAGGTTTTGGACGACGGACTGCACGACCTGACTGACGTCCGCCGAGGGATTGGGCTGGTGCGTTATCGTCCATTCGGGGTGCGACGCCGCGAATTTCTCTTGGCGGTCCTTGATCCATATCGCCCGACCCGAGGTCGCGTTCTGTAGGTCGGCAACGATGATTTCCCACGGGTTTTCGTTTGTCTTACCGCCCGATCCGCCGCCGTCCCCGCCGATACACGCGGTCAGCATGGCCGCGCACAGCAGCGCGGCGAGCACCAAAATCAAAATCCTCTTTAAGCCTTTCATGTTTATATACATCCTCCTCTTGCGCAGAAAACAGCGTGGAAAATTCCGCGTTTTCTACTTTAATCCCCAAACACGTCGCGAATCGCCCACAGATAGCCGTAACCGTACTTTTCGCAGGGTTCGAGACGCGTCCCCTCGCCCCATTCGTTCCAGCTGTTGACCGTGATGATCCGCTGGTCGTTGGCGTCGAGCTTGGCCTTTAATTTTTGACAGGCGATTTTGAAGTTGGCGGGATCGTTGTTGACCAGCACGCCTCCGCCCGAGGTCGCGTTTCGCGTCGTGCTGTCCCAGCCCATCGACAAATTTGGGTGATGCGGTATGCCCCAATCCGTGGTCGCGTTTAGGAGGCTGTCTATCCGTTGGAGCGCCCTGTCGGTGTACGCGGCGTAATCGATGGGCTCGGGCCGGGTGCCGATACTGGTGTCGTGCCCCCACACATAGGAGGTCGAGCTGTCCACCGTCAAATAGTCAAGTACATTAAAGTTTGCGGGAGGCAGGCCGCCCACCTCGACGGCCGAGGCGTCCATTTGGTGATTGGCGTAGACGTAGGCAACCATGAGGTGCATCTCGCCGTATCCGGCGTCGCGCACTCTCTGGCGCATTTTTTCTATCATGACCTTGGCCTTGCGAATGTCGGCGCGCGTGTCCATCGGGTCGTCGCGGCCAAAAAGTTTGACAAATCCCGCGAGGTTATAAAGATAAAACACGGGTTTGCCGTCGATCGTCCAATAATTGGGACGGCTAAAATAATTTTCGATGACATAGTCCATCATCGTCATCAGCGCGTCCTCGGTCATGTTTTTGGTCAAATATTGCGTGCCCATGTCGTGGTTGCACCAAACGACGGCGAAATCTATGTCCTCATTGTTTTCGGCCTGCAAAAAGCCCTTGTTGATAGCGCCGTCCATGACGCCGCCGTCCTTTGGGTCCTCCTTTGTCCCCAAGAGCTCGGCATAATAATACCAATCGAACAGAAAGGCGTCGATCCCGTTTTCGGCGGCGGCGCGAATTTTTTTCTCCATGACTTTGGGGTCGCTTTCGTCCTCCGGCCCCCAAAGCGGGACGAGCGGCTGATAATGCCCGTCAAACAGGGGCTTGCCCGCGGCCACGCCGGCCCATTCGCCGTTTCTTTCGGGGTCAAAGGTGCCGTCGGCGCTGCCGCCCCAGCCTGGATAATAATAGACGCCCACGTTGTATTTGCCGTATTTGTCGGGGGGCGGCGCCCCCTCCGGCGCGCAAGCGTAGGACGACGCGGCCGCAAAGACCAAAACCAGTACACCGAGAATATGTAAAAATTTCTTCATCATGCTCGTATTATAACGTAAAAAACGCGTCTTGTATTTACACAATATTTACCAATAGGTTAAACATTTTAAACCTCTCTCCGGGCGGAACACCCGGTTTGAGGCCGATTGATTCGGCTTTTCGGGCGGCGCCGCCAAGATTTCCGGGCGGCGGACGGGCGTAATCTACTCTCGGTTTTCCAGCCGGTACTGCGCGGGCGGAATGCCCTCGCGCTGCTTAAACAGGCGGGAAAAATAGTGCATATCCTCATAGCCGGTCAGCGAGCTGATTTCTCTGACCGTATATTCCCGCCCCCGAAGGAGCTTTTTTGCCTCCTCCATGCGCAGGTTGATGATATATTCGTGGGGCGCCCTGTTGGTCACCTTTTTGAACATTCGCCGAAAATAATTGGGCGCGTAGCCGCTGTCCTTGGCCAGCTGAATGACGTCGATATCCTCGTTGAAATGCGCAATCGCAAAGTTGATAAACTCGCTGATCACCCGGCGTCCGCCCTGCTCGCCGCTGCTGGAAATGGACTCGTTGAGGAGTATCGCGATCATCTCCAGCAATATCGCCTTGGTCTCCAGCGCCGCGGTGTAGCCGTCCTTGGAAAACGCGTCCAGCAGCGCCTTGAATTTCGGCGCGAACGCGATGTTGTTGATATAGACGGGTTCGATCGTGACCAGCGAGGTTTTGGCGTTTTTGACCCGCCGCGCCAGCCGATCGATCACCGGGATCTCCTCGGGGCGCTCGGCGATAGGCCGATAGCTCTGTATGGGCTCGATGTAGATTTCCTCGGGGGAAAAATCAACCGATTCGTCATCATAAAAGAGGTCGGCGTGCGCGCCGTAATAGGTGCAAGCCTTGGGCACAACCTGCTTGTGCCGCAGCATGGGCGGAATGATAAAAAGCTGCTTCGGGGCGATGTCCACGGTTTTGTCGTCAAACATGATGCGGTATTCGCCCCGCTCGACATAGAGGAAAAAAAAGTCGTAAATGACGCGCCACGGCATATAATAGTCCTGATCCGTGCCGTTGATTTGCTGAACGTGCCGCACATATGGATTGAGCTGCAAAAGCTCTTTGCTCTTTAATTCCGCCATGCTCTGATTATATCACAGGGTGTCAAGCCCTTTTCGCATAAAAACTCTTTTCACCGCTTCGAGATACCCATAGCCGTAGAGATCGTCGGGCTGGATATAGCTGGTCTCCGTCCACTCGTTCCAGCTGTTTAACGTGATTAGGGGCGGCTGATCGGTGTGCGCGTCTATGTATTCCCGCGCCAACAAGAGCGCTTTTTCAAAGTTTTCCGGTCCGTTTTCGGTGATGACGTTGGGGATAACACATTCGCGGGGGTACCTCGGGTTGTTGTCCCAGCCCACCGATACGTGCGGAAAATAGGGGATGGGCCACGACGCGTTCTTTTTGTACTGCGCCTGTAAGCGCGGCAAAATTTCGGGATAGGGGCATTCGGTTTTAAGAAAGTGCACGTACTGATAATTCGTGATACTGTCAAAGGCGAGGGTCTTTATGACGTCGGAGGAGAATACGCGCCGATTGCCGTCCACGCCGGTCAAGGTAAAATCCATCGCGTCGCCCCACAGGCACGCCTGAATATGAACGCCGGGAAAGCCCTCCCTATGCGCCAGCTCGCGAAAGGCCGCCATCGCCCGCTTTGTCTCCTCCAGTCCCCCGAGGCCGTTTATCAGGTTGGGGATGTCGTAAATCAAAAAGACGGGACAGCCGTCGATTCGATAATAGGACGGGTGACGGAAATACTTGTCAAACATTCGGCGGCAGATGATGTCAAACTGCGTCCTGTCCGCGCTTCCCGCCCAAATCTTGTCAAACGGCACGGCTCGCCTGGTAAAGTCCGAGGAAGAGTTTCGGATGTCCCAGGTGTACGACACGTCGTGGTTTGCCCACATAATATAAAATTTTACGCGGTCGTTATTCCGCGCTTTGAGATAGCCGTTGTTGAGACAGGTCTCCAAAAAAGGCCTGCCGTCGTACCAGTACCAATCGTAAATAAAGACGTTGACGCCGTGGTCGGCGGCGGCGTTGATCTGCATTTCCATGACATAGGGGTCGGCCTCGTTTACATAGCCCCAAAGCGGCGTGCGGGGCCAGCTGTGGCCGGGAAATTTAGAAACGGCGTTTTTAACGGTCTGCCACTCGCCGATTCCCTCCGGCCAAAAAATGCGCGTTCTGGGGTCGTCGCCCGTGTACGAAGGCCACACATAAGCCGCTATGTCGTATTGTTTTCGCATCGCTAATCCTTCCGCGCACAGCCAAAAAAATCACAAGCCGCGCCTCTGCTATAGGTGATGCTTCAAGTATATCCTATCGGCGAAAAGAAAGCCATGCAGA
Source organism: Clostridiales bacterium (assembly GCA_031255775.1). GTDB lineage: Bacteria > Bacillota > Clostridia > Christensenellales > Pumilibacteraceae > JAIRRW01. The sequence goes on along the minus strand of JAIRRW010000049.1, from coordinate 8,948 downwards.
TTTTTTACCAATGAGTGGGACAAATTAAACCTTTTGCGCTTAGGTCGTGTATATCGCTCTAGCTTTTGAGCAGAAGGCGTTTGACGACGTCGGCCATTTGGTCGTTGTCGAGGGAGGCGATATATTCGGCGAGTTTTTTGACATTGTCGTCCTCCTCCCGGCCGGTCATGACGCGTTTGAGGTAGGGGTCGTAGTAGGGCTGTCCCGCTTCGCCTAGGGTCGTCATGAGCTTATCCAGCCGGTCGCGGTGGTGCGACACCATAGAGCGGTACTTGTTTTGCAGTCTGAGCGCCAGCTTTTTATCCCCCTTGGAGAGGTCGGCGATGACCGCGCGGACCGAACGCCCCTTGGCCTTTCCGATGAGGACGCTCCGGACAAGCTCGTCGATCTCCGCCCTTTCGAAGACCGCGAACGACTCGCGCTTGGCGCCCACGACCTTGATGCCCAGTTCTTTGGCGAAGGACGGCATCAGCTCGAACAATTTGAGCTGGCTGTAATAATAATTGCGAATACTGTTGACCGACTTGCCGCAGAGCTGCGCCATTTTGATAAACGCGCGGTTTAGGCCCTTGCCCGACTCGGACGCCTCATACACGAGGTTAAACAGCTGCTTGGTCTCGTTGATGCTCCAGTTTGTACCCATTTATCCGTTCCTCCGTTTGACCGATAATGCCCGTCTCTCTCGCGGGCCGTTGGATTTATTGACAAAAACGGGGGTTTATATACATGAAAAACGAATAAATGACGCATGGAACGGCTGATCAGCCAGGGCTTGTCTGAAAAATAGGAATATGAGATATGACAAAAGATTTTTGCGTCGTGCAAGGCAAATTTTTGCAGAAATAGCGGCGCTATTTCAAAAAAATTTAACGTGGCACGGCGTGAAAAGATTTGTCATAGCTCGTATTGTTCTTTTTTCAGACAAGCCCTAATAGAATAGTAGTATGAATCTGACCCTACATATCAAGGCCGAATTTGACGCGGTATTTCTTTTGAACGGCCTGTTTTGCGAGCAGGCACGTTCGATCAGGCACAGCGGGGCGCAGGTGTTGTATATCACGGTACTGCCGCTCAGCGCCGTCTACCTCCCCTACACCGTCAAGCTCGCGGGCGAAACGGCGCGCAGCAACGGCGAGCTGACCCGCGTGTTGCGGCTGTCCGACAGCGCGCTTTTGCTGCGCCTTTTGCCGCGCTATAACTATGTATATACGGCAAAGCCCGCCGATCCGGCGCCCCGCTCCCCGCTGATCCCCGCGTTTTTCGACGCCGTAAAAAAGAACGAGCTAAGCCGTGCCCGCGCCATGATGACCTACGAGCTATCCGCCTCCGTCGAGGACGGCGCCCTCCTGCATTTTTTTGCCGAATTTAGCGATATTGTCTACAACGACGGCTATGTGCCCGCGCCCGACAACAGCTATTTTCTGTTTGACGAGGCGGGCAAAAACGCGCTGTTTGTCTTTCACTTAAAAAACAACCTGATCGACGACATCACCGAAAACGGCGGCTAAAACACATCACCGAAAACGGCGGCTAAAAACGCGTCCGCGCCGCAAACTTGTCCGCGGCGCGGCCTTTTTGAAAGTATTTTTTATTGCCGCACGGGAATCTCGTTTTCGGACAGGTACCGTTTGAGCGCCCCCAGCTCGACCTCTCTAAAGTGGAAAATGCTGGCGGCTAGGCCTGCGTCGACGGAGGTTTTTTGAAACAATTTGAGAAAATCCTCCCGACGCCCCGCGCCGCCGGAGGCGACCACGGGGATCTTGACGCGGCCGCAAACCTCGTTGAGCATCTCGATATCGAAGCCCGTTTTGACGCCGTCGGTATCGATGCTGTTGAGGACGATCTCGCCCGCGCCCCGCGCCTCGCCCTCGGCACAGTACGCACAGGCGTCAAGCCCGGTGTCGATGCGGCCGCCGTTTTGAAAGACATGATATTTGCCGTCCACACGCTTGACGTCCACCGACAGAACGACGCACTGGCTGCCGTATTTTTTGGCGGCCTCGCCGATGAGCGCGGGATTTTTGATCGCGCCCGAGTTGACGCTGACCTTGTCCGCGCCCGCCTTTAGGACCCGGTCAAAGTCGTCCGTCGAACGGATGCCGCCCCCCACCGTCAGCGGGATAAAGACCTCGGCGGCGGTGCGCTCTAGGACATCCGCAAACAGCTTGCGCCCCTCGTGGGAGGCGGTGATGTCATAAAAGACCAGCTCGTCCGCGCCCGCGGCGTTATAAAACCGCGCGAGCGCCACCGGGTCGTCTACGTCGTTTAGCCCCAAAAAATTGACGCCCTTGACCACGCGCCCGTCCCGGACGTCCAAGCAGGGTATGATGCGTTTTGTCAGCATATGTCTCTCTCCTCGTCATCGGCGGGGCGCGGCCGCCGAATCGCCGCCCGTCATTTTGCCGCCCGAATCGCCTCGCCCAAATCGATATACCCCTCGTACATGGCCTTGCCGATGATGGCGGCGTACAGCCCCATGGCTTTGAGCGCCCCGATCTCCCCGAGCCCGGTGATGCCGCCGGACGCCGTCAATTTGAGCCCCTCGATCGCGCTTAAATTCCGGTACGCCTCTAGGTTGGCGCCCGAGAGCATCCCGTCCTTGGCGATGTCGGTATAGATCACGTACTCGACGCCCCGCGTCCGCATCTCCCGAATGAGCGAAGCGCCGTCCCGGTCGGTGACGCTTTGCCAGCCGTCCACCGCCGCGTAGCCGCCGGACACGTCCACGCCCGCCGCCACGCGCGCCGCGCCGAAACGCGCGACCGCGCCCGACAAAAACGCCGGATCCCTGACGGCGGCCGTCCCCAATATGACCCGCCCCACGCCCGCCTCTAAGTAGGTTTCGATGCGCGCATAGTCGCGAATACCGCCGCCGACCTCGACAAACAGGCCAAACTCCCTGACGATCGACCGAATGACGGTATAGTTGGACATTTCGCCGTCCTTGGCACCGTCCAAATCGACCGCGTGAAGGTACTCGGCGCCCGCCGCCCGAATGGCGCTTGCGGCCTCCATCGGGTCGCCGTACACCTTGACCCGGTCAAAGTCGCCCTTGGTCAGCCGCACGGCCTGCCCGTCCTTGATGTCGATCGCCGGAAAGATGATCATAGCTAAAACCGATCTCCTTTTTCTGTTTTAAAGCGCGGGGGGATTTTACGGCTGATATTCGACAAAGGCGCGTAAGATAGCGAGCCCCGCGTCCCCGCTCTTTTCGGGATGGAACTGACAGCCCATGACGCTGCCCGCCTGTACGATGCCCGGCACCCGGACGCCGTACTCCGAAAAGGCGACCAGCGAATCCTTGACCTCGGTCGCGTAATGCGAATGGACATAGTAGACAAACGCGCCCGCGCGGCTGTATTTGAGGAGCGGGGCGTCGGCCTTGACGAAATGCAGCGCGTTCCAGCCCATTTGCGGCAGCTTATAGGACAAGCCCAGCGCGTCCAGCGACGCTTTGAGCGGGCAAACCCGGCCGGAGATGAGCCCCAGCCCCTCGTGCCGGCCGAACTCCTCGCTCTCGTCAAACAGGAGCTGCATCCCCAGGCATATGCCCAATATGGGGACGCCGGACGCCGCCCGCTCGCGCAAGAGCGGAAAAAAGCCGCCCTCGGCCAGCTTTTTCGCGGCATCGCCAAACGCGCCGACGCCGGGCAGGATGATCCGATCGGCCTTTAAGATGACGGCGGGATCGTTTGTCACGGCGTTTTGCGCCCCGATAAAATCCAGCGAGCGCCTAAGCGAAAACAGGTTGCCCACGCCGTAATCGACAATGGCGGTCATTGGGTGACCGTCCCTTTGGTGGAGGGAACCTCGTCGGGATAATCGGGGTCAACGGACACGGCGTCTTTCAGCGCGCGCGCCATGCCCTTAAAGCAGGCCTCGATGAGGTGGTGGCTGTCCCCGCCGGAAAGCTGCGAAAAGTGCAGGGCGCATTTTAATTCGCGCGAAAACGCCGCCCAAAATTCGCGGGCGAGCTCGGTGTCGAAGTCGCCCACCTTTTCGGCGGGGACGTTGACGCCGTAGACAAGCGCCGCCCGGCCGCTGATGTCCACCGCCGCGGCCACGCAGGACTCGTCCATGGGCAGAATGAAGCTGCCGTACCGCCGGATGCCCCTGCGCGTGCCCAGCGCCTCCGAAAACGCCCGACCCAGCACGATCCCGGTGTCCTCGACCGTATGGTGAAAATCGACCCGGCTGTCGCCCTTGGCGTCCAGCCTAAGGTCGAATCGGCCGTGCCGCGCAAACAGCTCCAGCATATGCGCCAAAAATCCGCAGTCGGTCACAATATCCGCCCGACCCGCGCCCTCCAACACAAGGGACAACTTGATGTCGGTCTCGTTGGTCTTTCGGCTGATTTCCGCCTTTCTCACAGCTTTCACACTAAGCCCTCCCGCAAATATCCCGCCGTTTTATCCAGCAGGGCCGCCATGTCCGCCCGCGTGCCCACCGAAACGCGCACATGGCTTTTCAGGCGTTCGGTCTCGAAGTAGCGCACCAGAATATTGTCCTTTTTTAAGCGCTCGTAATACGCTTTTCCCTGTCCGCCCGGCGGCCTTGTCAGGATAAAATTGGCTTGGCTGGGCAGGGTTGTGAACCCCAATTTGTCCAGCCCCGCGACCAGAAACGCGCGGTTTTCGATCGTTTTTTTGATATTGTCCCGGTAATATTCGTCCTCATAGACCGAATATTCCCCCAGCTTTAGGGTCGCGGCGTTGACGTTGTAGGGATTAAACGAACAGCGAATCCGCTCGAAATCGGCCATCAACGCGGGATTGGCCGCGACAAGGCCGAGACGCGCCCCCGCCATCGACCGATTTTTTGAAAAGGTGGAAACCACGCAAAGATTGTCGTACCTGCCGATCAGGCGCAGACAGCTCTCTCCCCCAAAGGCCGCGTAGGCCTCGTCCACCACGACAAGCCGGTCGGGGTTTTGGTTTAACAGGGTCTCGATCGCCCCGATCGGCAGCCCCATGCCGGTGGGCGCGTTGGGATTGGCCAAAATGACCGTCCCCTTGACGGCGGCGTAGTCGGCTATGTCCGGCGAAAAATCGGCTCTTAGGGGGACGGCGGTATAGGGGACGCGAAACAGGTCGGCCAACACCCGATAAAAGCCGTACGTAACGTCGGCAAACGCCGCGCCCGCCTCGCAGAATCCGATAAAAATAAAGGCCAGCCCCTCGTCGCTGCCGTTTGTCAGGCTGACCGTGCCGGGCGGCAGGCGGTAATACCGCTCCAGCGCCGCCTTTAGGTCGGTCAGATTGGGATCGGGATAGAGCCGGACGCGGCTAAGCGCCGATTCGGCCGCCTTGACCGCCTTTTCGGGCGGGGGGAAGGGATTTTCGTTGGTATTGAGCTTGATGACGCCCGACCCGTCCTTGGGCTGTTCGCCGGGGACGTAAGCGTTTAGGCCGCGTAGATCCCCTCGTAAAAATCGACTGCTCATGTCAAAGGTCTCCGTTTTTTGCAACGCGTACCCGAATACTGTCGCCGTGCGCGGTCAGTCCCTCGCTGTCGGCAAAGGCGGCCACGCTTGCCGCCGCGTCCTTGAGCGCCTGCTCGGGATAGTACAGATAGCTGTTTTTCTTGATAAAGTCGTCCACGCCCAAGGGCGAGAAAAACCGCGCGGTGCCGGAGGTGGGCAGCGTATGATTGGGGCCGGCGTAATAATCGCCCAAAGGCTCGGGCGTAAAATGCCCCAAGAAAATGCTGCCCGCGTTTTTGACCCGTTCCATATCCGCAAAGGGCGCTTCCGTCGCAAGCTCGAGATGCTCGGGCGCGATCCGGTCGCACAGGACAAACGCCTCGGCCATGTCCTCGACCAGTATGACGAGGCCGCGCCCGTCCACCGATTCGCGCGCGATGTCCGCCCGGGGCAGAGCCTTTAGCCTTTCCTCGATTTTTTGGGCGGTTTTTTGCGCGATCCCCCGGTCGTTGGTGATCAGGATCGAACGCGCCATACGGTCATGCTCGGCCTGTGACAGCATATCCGCCGCCAGATAATCGGGGTTTGCCGACGCGTCCGCAAGGATCAAAATCTCGCTGGGGCCCGCGATCATGTCGATCCCGACCCGACCGAACACCTGCCGCTTGGCCTCGGCCACGTACGCGTTGCCGGGGCCGACGATCTTATCGACCCTGGGAACGCTCTCGGTGCCGTAGGCAAGCGCCGCCACCGCCTGCGCGCCGCCCACGCGGCAGATCTTGGTCACCCCCGCGATTTTCGCGGCGGCCAGTATCTCGGGTCGGAGGCTTCCGTCCCGGCCGGGCGGCGAAACCAGCACGAGCTCCCTAACGCCCGCGACCACGGCCGGAACGGCGTTCATCAAGAGCGAGGAGGGGTAGCTGGCCGTGCCGCCCGGGATATACAGCCCGACCCGCGAAATCGCCAAAATCCGCTGGCCCAGGACGATCCCGCCCGCTTTTTTGAGCTCGAAGCCCGCTCTTTTTTGTCTTTCGTGATAAAAACGGATATTTTCGGCGGCCTCGGCATAGACGCGGATCAGGCCCGGGTCCAGGCTGTCATACGCCCTGTCGATCTCGGCCGGAGACACGGTGAGCCGTTCGTTTTCGCAGCCGTCAAACTTTTTATTGTACGCCCGAACCGCCCTGTCCCCGTTTTTGCGGACGTCCGCGATGATCCGCTCGACGGCCGCGCGAATCGCGGGATCGGCGGCCTCGGCGGCGGCCTCGATATACGCGTCGACCAAGGGGTCGTTCCGCCCGACGATCCGAATCATGTCCGTTCCCTCCCGCGCAGCTTGCCGACGAGCGCGTCGATCTCGCCCCGTTTAAACTGATACCCGCTCTTGTTGGCGATGAGCCGCGCGCTGATCGGATGGATGACCGCCAACACTTCGAGGTTGTTTTCCCTTAGGGTCGAGCCGGTCTCGACGAGGTCGACGATGACGTCGCTCAGCCCGATCACCGGGGCCAACTCGATGCTGCCCGACAGCTTGATCACGTCGATTCGGCGGCCCAAGCCCGCAAAATAGCGTTCGGCAATATGCGGAAATTTGGTCGCGACCTTGAGCGGCACGCCCAGCTCCGACAGCCCCTCCGGCCGTCCGCAAACCGCCATGCGGCACTTGCCCACCCCCAAATCGCACAGCTCGTAAATATCGGCGCCCGCCTCTAGGACCGTGTCCTTGCCGGCAACGCCGATGTCGGCCGCGCCCCGCTCGACATAGGTCGGGACGTCGGAGGGCTTGACCGTCATAAAGCAGAACCGCCCGTCCGCCGCGGTAAAGATCAGCTTGCGGCTGTCGGTCAACAGCTCGGGACAGGCGTACCCGGCGCCCTCGAATAATTTGTATACCTTATCACCCAAACGACCCTTGGGCAGCGCGATTTTCAGCACGGTCAAGCCCTCCCCTTTCCGGCGGACAAAACCGTCTTTTCCGTATAGCGGATGCCGCCCGGGTCGGTCTTGACGCAGCGCACCCTCAGCCCCTTTTCGACCAGCTTGTCCGACGCGCGGATCACCTCACAGAGCGGCGCGTCCCCGTATTCGAGGAGGACGTCGCAGTCGGTCTCGGCCTCCGACACGAATATCCGCGCCAGCTCGCCCAATTGCAGGGCGAAGCCGACGGCCGGCATCGACTTGCCCAAACGGCGCATCATATTGTCATACTGCCCGCCCGAGAGGACGGCGCGGGGCAGCCCCCGGACATAGCCCTGAAAGACGATCCCGTTGTAATAGGAGAGATCGTTGGTCAGCGAAAAATCGAGATTGACGCTCTGCCCGAGTCCCGCCGCGGAAAGCGCGGCAAACAGCGCGGCGGTATCGGCCAGCGCCAGCCGTCCCGCCTCGTTTTTGGCCAAAAGCCGCGCCCTTTCGAGGACTTCCTCCGCCCCGCCCGTCAGCGAAACGGCGGCGGCGAGCGCGTCAACCTCGGCCTCGGCGACGCCGCTACGCGCCGCCAGCTCCGAAAGCCCGTGAAAATTCTTGGCGCCGATCTCTCGGACGGCCTGCTTTTTTTCGGCCGCGGAAAGAACCGAAAACGCCGGAAAGGACTGCGCGAAATCCAGATTGCCGACGGTGAGCATGGTCTCGCCGCCGATCGCTTTTAAGCTCCGTAGCGCCAGCGACACCGCCTCATAAACGGCGTACGCGCTGTCCCCGCCGATACATTCGATGCCGGTCTGCGGCAGCTCCTTGAGCTCGCCGTTTCGGTCGCGGCGAAAGATACTCTCGAAATAATAGACCTTTTTTTCCGATTCGACGTCGCCCGCGCCCGCGGCGATGCTCAAGGTCACGTCCGGCTTTAGCGCCATCAAACGCCCGTCGGTATCGGTAAAGGTGACCACACCGGCCCCGTCGATAAAATTGCGGTGCCTGTTGTAAATATCGTACGTCTCAAATTTGGACATACGAAACCGCCTGTACCCATACCCCTCGAATAAGCGGGTCAGGACAAGCGGCAGCCGCTCCTCTCTTGTCAAATCGCTAAAAAATTCCGCCACAGTTTTACCGTCCAAATTTTGAAGTGCCCCAAAAGACGATACCACCGTACCGCCCTAAGTACCGTATCAGTGTAGCACATTTGGGCGCGAACCGTCAAACTCCTAAACGAGCGTAAGCGGATAAATCTGTCGGCCTGCGATTCTATAGTACGATAAGTCTGCCGAAAGCGCGAAATTGAGCCGATTTTTTCTTACCGCTGTCGTCGTCCGTATGCCCTCGTCGCCAACGCCCAAAACAACCCGCCGATGCCCAGACACCAGGCCAGCGCAACCCATATGTCGCTTCCAACCGGCCGGGCGTTGAGCAGGGCGCGAATCGTGTTGACAACCCCCGTCACGGGCTGGTTTTCCGCAAACCAGCGGACGGCGGCGGGCATGGTTTCGGTCGGGACAAACGCCGAGCTTATAAACGGCAGAAACATCAGCGGATAGGAGAACGCGCTTGCTCCCTCCACTGTTTTTGCCGTAATTCCCGGCAGAACCGC
>JAIRRW010000014.1 GCA_031255775.1 Clostridiales bacterium | reverse complement strand
TGGGGTATCGCCGACGCGTTTGCGGGCGGAAACGGCGCGTTCGAATCGTCCCGCCACTTTGTCATCCTGTATTTTCGCGCCCAAGCCGGTATCGGGTTCTGTTTTTTTATGGCATTGTTGGAAACGGCGGTGTTGCTGCTTTTGTGTAATGTTTTCTTGTTTGTCCGGCCGGCCGTATTCCTGTGCTGGGGATGTTTGGGCTACAAGGCCTTTTACGGCTTTCGCTGTTCCTTTTTGGCGCTCCGTATCATCGGCTTTCGCAGTCTGCCGTTTGTCCTGCTTCATCTGGCTTTGACCTTATATATATTGACGGTTCTGACCCTATACGCGATATTTTTGATTGCCGGCAGGGATCGCTTCAGCCGGGGCGGAGACGGCTTTAAGGACGCGGTCGTCAGTTGTCTGCCGTATTACCTGCTGTCGGTGGTATATGTCGTCCTGTATGTGCTGATCCTCCTGATCGGCGGCATTTTTATTTAAAAGGCCTGCCTAGAACAGGACTGATAAGCGGACTGAAAGGAACGATCGAAAAGGGCGCCGAGATTTTTACATAATATGGTTTTGTTTTGCAAACCCTAACAGCAGCATGAAAACCAAGGAGATGCAAAACATGAAAAATAAGTGGATGATCGGCCTTCTGTTAGCGGCCGTTTTGACCGTGGGGGCGGTTTTTTCGGGCGTGACCGCCGCCTTTGCCGATACGGTGGCAGGGGACAAACCGTCCGTCAAGGCAAAAGCGGCGCTGATGCTGGATTTTGACACCGGCACGGTCGTATACGAGCACAACCCGACCGAAAGGTTCCAGATCGCCAGCATGGTCAAAATCATGACCTTAAACCTGATCTATGACGAAATCGACGCCGGCAGATTGAGCTTTGACACCGATATAAACGCCGGGCCCAACGCCACGGCCATGGGCGGCTCCCAGGCGTTTTTGGACACCAACAATACCTATAAAGCGGGCGAACTGATCAAAAGCATCATCGTCGCCTCCGCCAACGATTCGTGCGTGGCCATGGCCGAGCACATCGCCGGCAGCGTGGAGGGGTTTGTGGCGCGCATGAACGACCGCGTCCGAACGATGGGGCTGGCCAATACCTACTTTGTCAACTGTACCGGTCTCCCTGCGCCCAATCAGTATTCGTGCGCGGCCGATGTCGCCCAAATGAGCCGAACGATCTTTGCGCGTCCCGATTTTACCGCCCACGCGGGTATCTGGATGTACGATTTTGTCCATCCGAGCGGACGGATCACGGGCTTGACCAATACGAACAAGCTGATCCGTTTTTACGAGGGCTGCGACGGCGGAAAGACAGGCTTTACCAGCGAGGCGCTGTCCTGTCTGTCAGCGACGGCCAAGAGGGGAAATACGCGTTTTATCAGTGTCGTGATCGGCGCCCCCGATTCTAAGACGCGCAACGCCGAAATGGCAAAGCTGTTCAACCACGGCTTTGCCAACTACGAGACGCAACCCGTGCTTCTAAAGGGAGCCGAGGCGGAGGGCGCCGCCGCCGTATCGAGAGGCAAGTCGGCCGAGGTAAAGGGATATATCGCCGAGGACGTCGTGGTGTTCAAAAAGAAAAGCGACGGCGGGCAATACCGCACCGAAACCAGGCTTGCGCCGCTGTGTGCGCCCGTCAAAAAAAACGACAAAATAGGCGAGATCGTCCTGTACAAGGGGGACGAGACCGTCCGCACGGTCGATGTTTTGGCGGTCGATTCGGTGGATAAGTCCGGATATCCGGATATCGTCGGAAATATGACAAAAGCTTGGTAAAACGATAAAAAGAACAGTACCATGCCAGACATAATATATATTGTGTCTGGCATAGTACTGTGATTTGGTGAAGAAATATGAAAAGAATTGTGTCTATAATGCTTGTCTGCCTCGCGTTCCTTTCCCTTTGCGGGTGTCAAAAGGACGGTCCGAGAAATACAATGATAAAAATTACCTGTGCGCACAACGACCTCATGGTGGACGAGGCCGTCGAGCTGACATTTTCGGAAAAGCTGCCCGACGGACAGACAAAAATATACAAGCCGGAGGATATCGAAATGTACGTCCGGCGCGGAGAGAGCGACGCGATCGACTTTAGAGCGGGAAGGATTTCGTTTAAGGCGAAGGGCGATTTTTTCCTGCGATTTTATCCGAAGGAGGAAATTGCAAAGGCGGCTGCCTTTGATTTTTATGTCATCGAAAGAGAAAAGAGTTATACGGGCAGGGTGTACGGCTGCGGCGCGGACGACCTCCCGGGCAAGGGTGAGGAGGTGACCGGCGCGCTGTTAAAAACGGCGGGTGACAAAACGGGAGAAGAACTCTTCGAGCATCTGAAAGACGAAAATATTTTGATCGTCGAAACCGAAACGAAAATCAAATTGGACACATACTATCAAAAGGGAGAAAAAACGGCGGATATCCGAATCACGCCCATTCCGGTCATTCGGATCATGAAAAATTGAGAGGAACCGCCGGAGGAGGAACGTGTCGCCGTCCTTGCCCTGTCCGACAAAGACAATAAGCTGTACGACTACACGGATACGGGCAAAGAGGCGCCTTCCGTTAATGTGTTGAATTACGGTTCGATCATCGGGAACAAGGCGGTCGATGTTATCGTCAATAAAATGTCGATCGACGAGTATGACAGACTGATGCTGGAGGACCCCGAGGCGCTGGTTTTAAAAACCAAGTACCGATTTGCCTTTTTGGCAAAAAAGCCGGGCCGCTATATGATGAATTTTAACATCGTCAATTCGGAGGAGCCCAGCCGGCATTACCATACCGAGCGGCTTTTGCTGATTTTCGAGTAACCGATTGCCGCGTAAACGCCGGGGAAAAGCGCACGCGGACAGCACGGCAAGCATACCGAAACCTCATTTTACAAGCCGGGCAGACCTTACGCCGCCCATAATAAGCCCGTTGAAAAACCCAACGGGCTTTAAAATTTGTAAAATTTAT
>JAIRRW010000140.1 GCA_031255775.1 Clostridiales bacterium | reverse complement strand
GAGGAAAAGGTTCTTTTTGGTAGCAGCGCTACCAAAAACGGTTCTTTGACGACGGCGGGCGGAATATAGGCCGTTTAGCCGCCGCGATTGGTTGCAAGAACAGGTCATTATTAAAAATTGATTAAAAATGCGATCTAAACGACGCCCCGCATTGACAATCCGCCGCGCATAGCTTATACTGTAAACAGACTTACTCGTGATAGGAGCCCTTTGAAGTATGGTCAGAAAAGCCGAGGCCGCCGATCTGTCCGAAATCGCCGAAATTATCACCGTATCCTTTTTGGACGATTTTAAGCCGATCAGCCGGAATAAAAATAAAGTCAAGCGTTTTTTTGAGAGTTGCCTGTCCCCCGCCGTCTTTTATGTCTACGAGGAGGACGGCGTGCTTTTGGGTGTGACGGCTCTGTCCGATTATTCGTCGGGACGGGCGATCAAGCCGGATAAAAAGCAGCCGAAGGAAGCGTTCGGGTTTTTTAGGGGAACCCTGTTTAACCTGTTTGTGCGCAAGCATTTTGAGGAGATTTTCTGCCACGACTATTTTACCGCGCTTGTCGAATTTGTGGCGGTTCGCCCCGAGGCGCGCGGCCGCGGCCTATCGGGTAAGATGCTGGAGCGGATACTCGCCGACACCGAATACCGGCGCTATCTCCTGGACGTCAAGGACAACAACCTGCCCGCCGTCAAAACCTATCAAAGGCTGGGTTTTTCGGAGACGCGCCGGGAAAAAGCCCCCAAAAAAGCGAGCTTTTCGTATGTGGTTTTTATGCGCTATGACAAGGCGGCCAACAATGAGGCCGTCGGCAAAAAGGCGTATATGTATCGGCCGGAATGAGGTCGGATCGGCGCGGACAAATCGCTTATGTTTTGCCCGCTCCCGAGGTCAGATCAGCCTTAGGATGAGGCTGTTTAACAGGTACATCCCCCGATCCGTCGCAAACAATCGGCCGTTTTTTATCTCGATCATGCCAAGCGCGCACAGGCTGCGGATCTCCGCGGCCTTTTTTTCGCGCAAATTTTCGCCGAATTTTTGTTCGTAAGCGTCAAGCTCCAGTCCGGCCGCCAGCCGGAGGCGCAGCATGACCGTTTCCTCCCTTAGTTCCTCCGGAGAGAGCGGCGTTTCCGTCCGCCGGGACGCGCCCGAAAGATATTCGGTCAGCGAATCGGGGTTGGCATAGCGCATCTCATGATAGAACGAATGCGCGGCGACGCCGAAGCCGTAATACGGCGTATGCGTCCAGTATTTGAGGTTGTGCCTGCTCTCCCGGCCGGGACGGGCAAAATTGCTGACCTCGTAGCGTGCCCGCCCTGCGGCGGTCAAGAGCCCGGCCGCGCACTGATAAAAATCGGCCTCAAGGTCTTCGTCGGGCGTATAGCTTTTTGCCAGCGCGCTGTCCGGCTCCAGCTTTAGGGCGTATACCGAAATGTGCGGAATGTCCAGCGACAGCAGGAGCTTGACGCTCGCCTCGACGTGCGTCACGGTCTGACCCGGCAAGCCAAGCATCAGATCGACGGACAAATTTTCGAGCCCCGCCGCGCGCGCCCGCCCGACCGCCCCGACAAAATCCGCCCGGCTGTGCAGCCTGCCCGCACCCCTCAAAACCGTGTCGTCCGCGTCCTGCAGCCCCATACTCAGCCGATTGACGCCCGCGTTTTTCGCCTCGGACAAAAAATCGTCCGTGCAGGATTCGGGGTTACATTCGGCGGTGATCTCGGCGTCCGCGTCCAGTAAAAACGCGGCGCGCACGGCGGCGATCAGGTCGGACAACAGGCCGCGCCGCAAAACCGAGGGCGTGCCGCCGCCGATATAGAGCGTGTCGGCGGCGATCCGCTCGCTTTTTATGCCCGCCAGCTCCGCCTTGACGCGGGCGGCATAGGCTTCCTGCGTGGAGGGATCGCAGGAGGAAACAAAGGAGCAATAGCCGCACCTTTGTTTACAGTAGGGAATATGGATATACACGCCCGCGGCGGCCGCCATATAATGCCGGCGACCTATTTGTCCAGCTTTAGGACGGACAAAAACGCCTCGCTGGGAACCTCCACCGAGCCGACCTGCCGCATACGCTTTTTGCCCTCTTTCTGCTTTTCTAAAAGTTTTTTCTTGCGGGAAATATCGCCGCCGTAGCACTTGGCCAAAACGTCCTTGCGCATGGCCTTGACCGTTTCGCGCGCGATGACCTTAGAGCCGATGGCCGCCTGAATGGGGATCTCGAACATCTGCCGGGGGATGACCTCTTTGAGCTTTTCGGCGATGGAACGCCCCCGCGCGTACGCCTTGTCACGGTGTACGATGAGGCTAAAGGCGTCGCAGACCTCGTTGTTGAGCATGATGTCCAGCTTGACAAGCTCGCTTTCCTTATACCCCTTGATCTCGTAGTCCAAGCTGGCGTACCCGCGCGTACGCGACTTCAACCCGTCAAAAAAGTCGTAGACGATCTCGTTTAGGGGAATTTCATAATACATACGGACGCGCGTCTTGTCGAGATAGGTCATGTCGATATATTCGCCGCGCTTTTCCTGACACAGCTCCATAATGGTGCCGATATATTCGGGGGGCGTGTACACGTACGCCTTGACGATCGGCTCGGATACGGACGCGATCTCGCCGGGCGGGGGCAGGTTGCTGGGATTGGTGACGGTCAGTTGTTCGCCGTTGCTCCGTGTGACAAGGTAATTGACGCCGGGCGCCGTGGTGATCAGGTCAAGGCCAAACTCGCGCTCCAGCCGTTCCTCAATGATCTCCATGTGCAAAAGCCCCAAAAACCCGCACCGAAAACCAAAGCCCAGCGCAACGGAAACCTCGGGCTCGTAAAAGAGCGCGGCGTCATTGAGCTTTAGCCGTTCGAGCGCCTCCTTTAGGTCGTTATACTTGGCGCCGTCCGTGGGATAGATGCCGCAGTAGACGACGGGCTGAACCGGCTTATAGCCGGGACAGGGCGTATCGGTCGGACGCGCCGCGTCGGTGACGGTATCCCCCGGGGCGGTATCCGCCACGTTTTTGATCGAGGCCGTGAGATAGCCGACATCGCCGGCATAGAGGGCGTCGCACTCGCTCATTTTGGGCGTAAAAACGCCGACCTCCACCGTATCGAACTCCCGCTTGGTGTGCATCAAACGGATACGCGTACCCGGCCTCACACAGCCGTCGATGACCCGGATGAGGCAGACCGCCCCTTTATAATTGTCATAAAACGAATCGAAAATGAGCGCGCGCAACGGCTTGTCCGCGTCCCCCTTGGGCGGCGGAAAGTATTCGATGACCTTATCCAGCACCTCGTCGATGCCGATCCCCTCCTTGGCGCTCACCAAGGGGGCCATGGACGCGTCCACGCCGATGACATCCTCGATCTCGGCCTTGACCTCCTCAGGCCGCGCGGACGGCAGGTCGATCTTGTTGATGACGGGCAGAATCTCTAAATTGTTGTCCACCGCGAGGTAGACGTTGGCAAGCGTCTGCGCCTCTACGCCCTGACTGGCGTCCACCACCAAAACCGCGCCCTCGCAGGCGGCCAGCGAACGCGAAACCTCATAGGTAAAATCCACGTGCCCGGGCGTATCGATCAGATTTAAGAGGTAAGTCTGCCCGTCCTTATTGTACGCCATCCGCACCGGCGTCAGCTTGATGGTGATGCCGCGCTCGCGCTCGATGTCCATGCTGTCCAGGACCTGCTCGGAGAGGTCGCGCTTGTTGAGCGTGCCCGTCCGCTCGATCAGTCGGTCGGCCAGCGTGGACTTGCCGTGATCTATGTGCGCGATGATACAAAAGTTGCGGATGTATTTTTGTCTTTCCATGGCTGTATTATACGATATACCGCGCAGAATTGTCAAAATTTTTCGCCTCATAGCGGCGTTATAAGGCGAAAAATTTAGGCAACTCGTTGCCGATGACGATTATGTACCAAAAAGACGCCGAAATATTTTCAACTCGATTCCGGACACGCCCCAAAAATAGTCAACTTGATTTTGTCCGCGCCGAGCAAAAAACATTTGCCTAAGACTTAGCAAAAATGCTATACTGTCTATAAGTCATTTTTACACGAGATTGAAAAGGCACGGGTTGCCGCTTTTTTTGACTGTATCAAAATATTCCGAATAAAGGCTGGTTTATATAATCATATGGATATACGCAAAACATGGCTGTTTCAAACGCCGATTGCGCACAGAGGGCTGCACGATGAAAACAGACCCGAAAATTCGCTTGCTTCCTTTGAAAACGCCGTCGCCAATCAATACCCCATCGAATTGGACATACGTCCCATTGACGACGGCACCGTCGTGGTGTTTCATGACGACCGCTTGAGCCGGATGACCGACAATGACGGCTACGTCTGCAACCTGACGAGAGCGGAGCTGGCCGTCCAGCGGCTGGCAAACACCGAGGAAAAAATCCCCACCTTTGAGGAGGTTTTGTCGGTTGTCAACGGACGCACCCCCATCTTGATCGAGATCAAAAACGAGGGCAAGGCCGGGCTTTTAGAAAAGACCGCGCTCGAAATGCTAAAGGGCTACCCCGGCGATTTTGCCGTCCAAGCCTTTAACCCTTTTGCGCTCGAATACTTTAAGCACAACGCGCCCGAAATCATGCGGGGACAGCTCTCCTGCTTTTATGAGGGCGCCGCTTTGAGCCGATTTAAACGCAGTCTCTTAAAGAAACTGAAGTTGAACCGCGTTTCGGCCCCCGATTTTATCTCCTACGCGGGCGCAAACCTGCCCAATAAATACGTGACCCGCACGGGGCTGCCCGTTTTGGCCTGGACGGTTCGCTCCAATACCGAGATGGAAACCGTTCTCCCCTACTGCGAAAACATCATTTTTGAGGGTTTTATCCCGATCATCAACCGCAGTGAATAACGCTAATGCGCTGTGCGAAAGCCCGTTGACAAAGTCAACGGGCTTATTTTTTAGGATTCTTTTTTCTGCTTTTTGACCGACTTTTCGGCGTCGGCCGTGTCGGCCGCCTCGGCGGCGGGCGCATCCTCCTTGCCGTCCGCCGTTTCCGGCTCGGCCGGAGCCGCTTGTGCCGTGACGACCGCTTCGGGGACAGCCGCTTCCGCCGCGTCCTCTTTCCGGCTCTCGGCCGCTTTTTTCTCGTCGGCAAGTTTTTGCATGGCCTCCATCACGTCAATATCGACCGGCTGCTCGGTCTTGACGGTATAGACGTTGCCCGTGGCGATGTCGGTCGCCCAAGGCGTGAGGAGAACCTCGCTGATAAATTCGCTGCTTTCGGTGGGCTTGGAAAAGGCGTACCCCTGCATATAGGTGATGCCCATTTCTTTAAGTTTTTCGATGTCCTCGATGTTTTCGACGCCGTACGCGATCAGCTTGACCTTGCTGTTGTTTGAATAGTCGACCAGCATTTTTAGTAGATTCAGATAGATGCTGCTCTCCGCCGCCTTGCGCCAAAAGCTCGCGTTGAGCTTGATATAATCCAAGGGCAGCTCTTCCAGGCGCGTATTCATGTTGGCGTCGTAGCCGTCGTAGGCGATCTTAAAGCCCATATCCTTGAGCATATCGACGTTGTACCTGGCGACGTCGCTGGAAAAATACAGGTTTAGGTTGGAGATTTCGAAAATAAAGGTGCCGGGCGACATCCGAATCTTGCGCTCCAGCCGTTTGATCTCGTCCGCAAAGGCGGAATTTAACAGCTGACGCTCGGAAATATTGGTGGACAGCTCAAATTTTTGCTCATAATTGGCCTGCCAGGTCTGCCCCTGCCGCGCGATCCGCTCAAAACACCAGTAGCCGACCCAGTTGATGTCGCCCGTTTTTTCCATGATGTACAAAAATTTATTGGGCGGCAACAGGCCCATGGTCTTATGCTTCCAGCGAATCAGCCCCTCGCCCATCACGACCTCCATATTTTCGGCGTTGACGACCGGCTGATAGTGGATGCCGAATTCGTTGGTCTTCATGGCCTCCTTGATCTCGGAATACATCTGATATTCCTGCGTTTCGGCGTTGCTGATCTGGGCGGAGTAAATGATATATTTGTCAAGGCCGCTCCGCTTGGAGACGATCATGCACATATCCATATTTTTCAAAAGCTCGTCCACGTTGCCGCCGGCCTCGGGATAGGACAGCAGGGCGACGTTGCAGTTGATCTCGACCGTGAGGTCGTTTGTCAGCGTGTATTCCTTAGAGACGGTACTAAGCATGACCTCGCAGGTCTTGGCCGGATCGAAGGCCATATAGGGCTTGATATAGATCAAAAGGCCGCCGCTCTCTAAGCTACAGACGCGCACGGGATAAGGCATGGTCTTGTTGATCGCGGCGCTGATCGAACGCATAATATTGGTATACTGTGTGTCCCCGATACTCTTTTTGAGTGCGTCAAAATCGTTAAAATCGATGCGGCACAGGTAAAAGGTTGTCCTTTTGCCGGCGTTTTGAATGACGCGGGCAATAAAGCGTTTCATGCCGTCGAAATTGAGGTTTTCCTTTTCGTCGGTCAGCTCCATGCGCCTGGCGCGCTCCTTGCGCGTCCCCCGCATCAATAAAAAAATGATACCGCCGGACGCCAGCATTAACAGGATGACCAGCAGGATACTGATCCCAGGACCTAATACAAATGGCTCGTTTGCAAATAGCATAGCTTATTTTCTCTCCTTTACAAGCTCCAGCGCCTGATCGTGATTCAATGCCTTACTCATCAAAAAGCCCTGAATATAATCACAATTCATCTGCTCTAAAAGCTCGATCTGCTCGCGGCTTTCGACGCCCTCGGCGATACATTTCATATCGAGATTTTTGGCGATATTGATGATTCCCTGTGTAATGATGGCATTCCCCTTACTGCCGACGATCTCGTCGACGAGGGATTTATCGATCTTGACGACCGACACGGGCAGGCGTTGCAGGTACAGCATGGACGAATACGCCACCCCAAAGTCGTCGATGTGCGTCCCGACGCCGTTTTCCTTTAGTATATTCAATTTTGCGGCAACCTCGTCAAACGAATGAACCATCGTGCCCTCGGTAATCTCGATATTAAAGGAGCCGCGATCCAGCTTTTTTTCGCGGTAAGCCTCCAAAAAGTACTCGGTAAAGCCGATTTGCATGAGCTGAACCGCCGACACATTGATGGCGATCTCGATGCCCGACCCTTGGATCTCCTTGGCAAAGGCCATGGCGCTCTCATAGACAAAGCGGCCAAGCTCGACCATGCCGCCGTACTGCTCGGCAATGGAGATGAGCTTGTCGATCCCGATCTCCTTTCTGCGCTCGCTGACGATACGAAGAAGCCCCTCAAAGCCGGACAGGCGCATATCCTTAAGGCGGTACTGCGGCTGATAATACATCTCAAATTCGCCGTTTTCGATCATTTTTAGGACAAGGCCTTTCGCGGTAAAGTCGGTATGCTGGCCGTCGTACTTAAAGTTACGCAGGATATAATAGCGGGTTTTTTTGTTGTCGGTGGCGTTTTTTAGGGCGATTTCGCAGTTGTAAATAATGTTGTCCATATTGACGTCGTTGTTGCGCGCGTCGAGGACGACAAAGCCGCAGCACGAATCGACGTTGATGATGTTGTCGTTGATCTTGATGACCTCGGACAGCTGTTTCATAATTTCTTGAATGACGTTGATGAGCTCGTTGGCGCGGTCCATGTCGTCGGTATAAAACATAAAGCCTTGACTGCCCAGCGAAAAGAGCTTGCCGTACTTTTTAAGGACGCTTTCGATATGGCGCGAATACTGAACAATCAGCTGTTGATAGAGGTATTCGCCCAGCATAACGCTAATTTTTTCGGTATTGGCGGGGGTGATCTTGCCGATCATACAGCGAATCCCGTTGCCCTCGTCCATGACGCGCTCGATCTCTTTTTCCAGCTCGTCCCTGACGGGGAGGTTGGTGTAGGGATCGATCTGCTTTTTTTGCTTAAACTCGTGATAATCCCGCAAAAACCGCGACGAATTGCCGCCGATCAGCTTAAAGCCGGTCGCCGTGCGGAACGGGATAAAGTTGAGGTAATATTCGTTGCCGTCCTTGCCGTCCAGCTTGACAAAAATGGGCTGGCTGTCGGCGATTTCTTTATTGAGCTTGATGGCGTCGTTGATGAGGTGGGTATTGAGCTCGGCGACGTCGAAATTTTCTTTAAACGACTTTCCGGCGCTCAAAATCTCGCCGTGGCGGTTGACCTTGACCTCATAATAATTGATGGGCGTGCGCGTCCGAACAAGGACGTCGTACTGATTGCGGTAAGAGCGGTTGAGAAAGACGAGGCCGGCCAGGCAGATCAACACCATCGAGACCGACACCAAAATCATCTGGAGGGTAAAGCTGTTGGTAAAGCGGTTGACCGTATCCTGCGGCAGCACGCCGCAAACGCGCACCGAGGCGGCGCTTTCGGGCGCGGCCAAAAGGACAAAAAAGCTGTCCGCCTCCAAAAAATGGCCGCGAAACGAAAAGGCCTCGCCGGAGACAAAGCGGCTCCGCACGTCCGTGCGCTCCGAAAACCCCAGCGCAAACGGCCTGGGGGAAACGCCGCTTTTTGCGGTCACCAGCTTTCCCTCGGCGTCCAAGAGGTAGACGTCGGTAAAATCATAGTCCGGCAGGGCGTCAAAAAACCCGCGCGTATCGGCGATGACAAAGACATAGTCGTCCGCGTCCTCGGCGACGCGCCGACTGGCGAAAAAATAGGTCGCCCCCGCCCCGCCCGCGTCCACGTCGCGATCGACAAACAGTCCCGCGCCGATCTCGACGATCAGACTGTCGCCCGCGGCAATGTGCGTCTGCATAAAGGGCGTGAGCGAAACGGCTTGCGCCGCCCGTTCGTCCCCCGACCCGTCCCCCGTCCCGTCCGCGTCCAAAAACAGCGTATCAAAATAGGCCGCCGCGCCCTCCCCGCCCTGTGTGCGGGTAAAGCGCCCCGCGCCCAAGAGGCCGTCGGGGACAGTATGAATATCGCGGTCGTCCAGCGTCTCGGCGGCGGCCAAGAGGCCGTCGGCAAAGCGGTCAAGCTCGCTCTCAATTTTTTGTAAAACAATATCGGTGGACGCGGCAAACGAATCCAGCGCGGTGTTAGAATTTAAAATACCAAACAAAAAGGCGATGGCAACGACGAGCACGACGACCAAGGCGGCGGTGATATATGATTTTTGTTTATAGTGCCCCATGTGGTCCTCGCTTATCTCGTCACGCCTGGTTGAGCATGATCTCGATTTGGGTGATCGAAAAGGTCATGCCCGCGTAGGTCAAATCGGCGGTCGCTAAAAAGGTGATATATAAGTCTACCACAGCGGTGGCATTGCTGGCAATCAAATTTTTGGGTTGTCCGACGTCGGCGCCCAGCTGAATGACGCCGTTATTGTCCGGGTCGTTGGCGCGGTTGATGATTTTGCTGTCGTCAACAAGCTGGTTGGCGCTGTTGAGGTAACGGCGGCCGATGCGAATGACGCCGCCGGAAAACTCGGGCAGGTTGCGGTCGCCCAGCACAATATCGATGGTATCATAGCCCGCGCGGCCGACGCTGTTGTTAGAAATCTCGACCCGGTAGGTATGGGTATCGCCGGGCACAAAATTTTGGATGACGATCTCGTCGACCTCGGCATACAGGGGCTGACCCGTCGAAAAATCGACGTCGATCATGCCGTCGCAGTTGAAGTCGACATACTTATAGAGCGAAAACTCGGCCTCGACCGTCCCGGTATTGATGATCATGTCGCGGATCTTCATGGCCTCCGAAAACCAGGCGACCGCCGCGCCGACAAAGCAGAGGCAGGCCAACAGCATGGCGGAGACCGATAGGACTATGCGATGCTTGGTCATGGCAGCACCTCGACCACAAAGGCGCGTTCGACATAACTGCCGCCGCCGGTATTGATAGAGGCAAAGATATGGTATGTCCCTGCGTCAACGGTCGTAAATCTGATCCAAGCGAGACCGGTGCCCGTCGGGGCACTCCCAAAGTCGCCATGAGGGGACGTTGTCGTAGTATTCCAAGAGACGGTATAGGCGATGGTTGATGTCGATTTGTAAATACTCACCGGAAAATACATTCTATTGTCCATGTCTCTCTTAAACGACTGAAAGATAAATATCGAATAGAGGGCGTGCGCGCTCTCGACCTGCGCAAGGGTAAACTGCGAAAAATTGATATATTGGCTTGGACTGGTCGCGTTGTTATGGATTTTGATATTGTTGTTTGCGGCTAGCAGCTTGATAAACACGGTCTCGGTACTCTTTCCTGCGCTACCCAGCATCGCGTCGTACTTGGTATCGTCCACGGCGTTGGTGTAGGTATAAATATCCTCCAAAAACGGCAAGTCCAGCAAAAACTCGAAATAATGGATGCGGTTGTTGTTGATGCGCAGGGTTTTTAGCCCCAGCATATAGCGGAACACGGTCATATCGGTGGGGTTGGTCGCCCTTAAATCGTTGAGGGAATTGTAGGAGAGGTCGAGGACAAGCAGGGTATTGAGGACGCGTAAGCCCGTAATATTTAGAATGCTGTTTCTACTAAGGGACAAAATTTCCAGCGACGGCAGGCGCGGAAAGGAGGTGATACTGGCGAGGGTATACGTGAGGGAATTTAAGGTGAGCGAACGGATTTGCGAAAAGCCGCCCAAATAGGTGTTGACGTCGGCCATGGACATATTGGTACGCGAAAAATCAAAAGCCTGTGTCCCGGTGAGGTACTGGACGCCCTGAAAGGTATAGTTGACGGTCGTATTAAAGATAAAGGGATTGTTGATCGGCCGGGGCGCCTCGATCCACTCGCGCAGGGTGTAGACGCGGCTGGCGATTGCGGCGTTGGGGTCGGTATAATAATATTTTAGGTCGGCCGTGACCTGATATTGCGTGATCATGGCGTCAAAGAGGCTACGGGTGCGCACCCAATAATCGGAGCGGCCCGTGCCGGTATTGTAGCGGACGATGCCCGGCATGGTCAACAGGCAATAGCGCGTATAATAATCGCGCTCGTTGCTGGGGTCGTCGCCGCCCACCTTGATGCGGATCTTGATGCGAATATCGTTTTGATCCATATAGGCCAAATGGCTCTGCTCGATCCGAAAAAAGACATAATTGGGGTCGCTTGTGCGGTCGATCGTGACATAATTGCTGACGAGGTTGCCGTTGTCCATCCTTTCGTGATCGATCTCGGCGACGTCAAGCGGCTGGTTGTAGGCGTCCAAACGGTAGCCGATGGGGATTTGCTCGGCGATGGTGGCGCTGTCGGAGACGACCTTGGGGAGTTTAAAGGTGACCAGCGTTTTGGCGTAGGGCAACACCTCGAGATAGGCCTCGTTGACCATGCCGAAGACCAGGCTGTCATAGTCCGCGCCGCTTTGCTCCAGGCCGGACAAAACGCCCTTATAGACGCGATAGGTATACAGGACGCGGCGGGTCATGCCCACGGCAAAGCGCATATCCACGACCAGATTGATCACCTCTTCGACGGGCGGCAGGGTCGCGGCGGAGACACGGATACAGGCGCGGCCGTCAACGACGTCCAGCGAATAATAGTCGTTTTGATCCAGCGTATAGATGATGTCGGTGACAAAGCTGTCCGAAAAATCGGCGGCGTCGGGGAGCGGCAGGACGCTCTCGACCGACTTGACCATAAGGGGCAGCAGCCTTTGCGGCAGGACGTCCTCGGGTCGGGCAAAATAGGTGTGCTCGTCCATCAGCTTGTAGGCCTCTTCAAAATTATTGACCGGCCAGCACTTAAAATAATAGGTGGCGGTGCGGGACACGCCGCCCGGCCGCGCGATCTGAATGACCAGCGTAAACTCGTCGCCGCGTGCGGTGACGGTCAAGGTATGGGGCGGGGGCGCGCCGCCCGTCAAGTTGGAATAATCGCTGCACAAATAGGTCACCGTCGTCCCAAACGCGGCCATAAAGTACGAAGGCGCGGGCAGGACGGCGTTTTGCGTCAAAACGTGCACCGTCCGCTCGTTGTCCTCGTCCTCGTACGAATAAAACCGATCGGTGTCGGCAAACAGCGCGGACAGCTCGTTTTCGGCCAGTTGGATAAAGGTGTTGGCGGAGGCGACGACGCGGACGCGGAAGGGGGTGTTGAGCGCCAGCCCATAGGCGGCGTCGATGACCCTAAGCGTCAGGACGGTATCGGTGTCACTCGCGACCGACTGGACGCGGCCGTCGGGATAGATGAGCGTACTTTGCCAGTCAAGCAAAAAGTCAAAGTTGTAAAAATGCGTGGGCAGCTCCAAGAGCGTGCCGGACGCGACAAAATAATGCGGGTCCTGCGCCCCCGTCCCGGTATAGCGGTACGGCGAAATAAACATCCCCGCTAAGCGCGCGATCTCGTCGCCAAGCTCGGCATAGGTCTGGTCAACCGTCACGCTCGCGTCCACCAGCCCCGCCTTAAGGGAAAGGATACTGTTGGGCGTATAGACCTTGACCTTGCCCTTTTGGGGGGCGGTGTCGGTGATGCCGCCCCCCGTCTTTAGGTTGTTGAGGACGGTTGACCCGGCATAGCCGTGGCAAATGACCAGATCAAAGCCGTTGAGGTCGACAAAATAGCCGTTGAGGTCAAGATAGACATCGCGCGAAAAGACCAGATCCTCGGTGAGCGTGATCGAATCGGTCAGCCGGATATACAGCCGCTCGGCGGCGTCGCTCACCAAGCTGCCGTCGTTAAACAGCCTTGGCGCGGTAAAGGGGAGCAGGTCGTATTCGCTGGCGACGTCGGCGTAGGCGGCGGTATAATCGGGCTCGGCGGTGAGGGACGAATCCGCGCCCTCGACCGGGACGGACAGCCGATACAACGCAAAAAGGGCGGTCACCCCCAAAAGCAGGGTGACGCATACCGTCAAAAGACCGATCGATAAAATTGTCCGCTTTTTGCTCTTCATGCTTTTTTCTCTTTTTTTCCGCTCTCTTCCCTACTCTCTTTTTTATGTCAGCTTGTCTAACGGGATCATAAACAGCCGTTCGTACTGGCCGCCGTTTTTTTGGATGGATGCCACCAGCATCCCGTACCCCAAGAGATAGTCCCGCCGAATGGTCAGGATGTTTTTGTCGGTGACGGTGAGGTTGGGCGAATAGGCCTTCCAGGTGATTTCGTACTCGACGTCGTCGAGGCCTATGACGCTTGCGGGGAGGACGTTGCCCGTCGAGACGCTCCCGGTAAAGGTAAAGACAAGGTCCGTCCGACTGCCCGGCCGATAGTTGTTGACGGCGATCCGGTCCAAAATAAGGGCAGCCTCCAGCTCTTCCTTGGTGCTGGCATAGGGGACCGTGCCTACGGTGGAATTATCGGTGGGCATATTGGGCAGCAGCGCCGAGGCCGTGGCGTGCGCGTACGCCCAGGCGTTGCGGATATAGCCCGCGTCGATGGTCGAGGCGTTGGCGTACTGCCGGACGTTGTAGATCGTCGCGATCTTGTCGTTTTGGTAGAGGATGTTGTACTGGCTGTGCATAAAGTCCAGCGTGATGGTGGTGAGGTTGGGCATATATTCTAAAAAGCTCATGTCCGGCATGGCGTAATGATAGGTCGCGCCGGTCGGGTTGTTGGTGTAAAAATAATTGATGGTCAGCGTCGTCAGGTTTGTCAAGGCCGCAAGCGGCGAGAGGTCCTTGCCCAAAAAGCCGTACGGCGAGGGAAAGGTGAGCGACGTCAAGCCCGTAAAGTACTGGATGCCCTCGATACTGTTGAG
Organism: Clostridiales bacterium; assembly: GCA_031255775.1. Classification (GTDB taxonomy): domain Bacteria; phylum Bacillota; class Clostridia; order Christensenellales; family Pumilibacteraceae; genus JAIRRW01. The sequence continues at coordinate 8,464 of JAIRRW010000140.1, read as the reverse complement.
ATAGCTGGGCAAAGAGAGGTTGAGTCGGTCGATAAAGTTGCGCCGATAAATCTTGTTTTCGGTCCTGTCCTCGGGGGGCTGTCCGGCGTAAATGGTGTTGACGTACAGCATCCGCATCACGACGTCGGGCACGACCGAGGCCAGGGGGACAAAGACGTCGGGGCTGACCTCCAGCTCGTAGTCGGTATAGTTGACGTTGGGGACGACCGTGGTGAGGTCGACCGGGACGGTGACGTTGAGATAGACCTGCTCGACATACTTTAGCGTATTGGTCGAGTCGGACAGGCTGACCGTGACAATCACGCGCTTGTTGGGGTCGGCCTTGGAAATCGTGATCCGCTGGGTCGTCGCGGTGGTGAGCGAATAGTAGGAGGTATACGAGGCGTGCGTCCCGTAGCGGACCGAATAGGTCTCGCCCCACTTTGTGACCGTCCCGGGCAGGGTATACTGCGTCCCGATCGCAAATTCGTCCACGGGCATATCCAGCTGATTTTGCACAATGTAGCCCATCGCCGTCGAGACGATATAGGAGGTCTTGTTCAGCTTGCTTGGCGAGAGCGTCCAGGCGGACTGCACCGCCGTGCTGGCCCGGTCAAAAATCATCCGATAAACCTGCTCCGCGTGATGCCTGCCGTACAAATACCCGATGGATATGGTGGTCATGGCGTCGCACATCTTGACCGGGGGCCCCACGAAAAAGTTGGGGTCGTTTAAAAAGCTCATATCGTTGACGCCGCTATAGTTTATGGTGTACCCCGTCAGCCTGCTGCCCTGCCGATACGTATATCGGAGATCCTCTCTGTTTAGGATGAGGTAATTCATCACGGTGGACGTAAAGGCGCGGTTAAACGAGGTAAACTGTATCCCGTCCTGGATGTCCAACGCGTTGGGCGTGGCCGTATAATCCAGTCCGCTAAAGTCGTTTAGGAGCGTACAGTATTGGATATTGAAGGAGGTATACGGCGACCCGCTGCGGATGCGCAGGTTGGGGATGCGGGTGATGCTTAGGTAAGCGAGGGTGAGCCCCCGCATCCCATAAAACAGCTCGATCCCCTGGATCGAATGGATATTGGAGTTTTGGATCGTCACCACCGACGTAATGCTTCGGGAGCGGTCGGAGGCGGATAGTATCTCGTCGGTATTGTTGACGTTGAAGGTCGTTGACGAAAACAAATAGGCGCGCATCACGCTGTCGGGGATCGCGACCTCGGCCGGGACATAATAGGGGGCGCTGCCGGTGGGATTGGCGCCCATATAGTAGAGGTACTCGCCCGCGGTCACCTCGACCTGATAATTTTTGCTCTCGTTGGACAGGGTGGTAAACTGGGTGTCATAGACCACCGAAATCGCCCTCGAATTGTATGTGACGGTCCCCTTTAGCCCCATACGCACCCGACCGTTTGCATAATTGCTGTCGATGCCGATGATGACCTTGTCGCCGTCGAGCGACAGCAGGGGCGCCGTGACGCTCGTATGCGAATCAAACGCCCAGGCTATGTCGTATTCGGCGCCCATCACGGTCACGCGCTTGGGCAGCTTGAGCTTCGGGTCGCTGGAGGGCGCGTCCGTATAGATGACGTCGGCGACCGTCAGGTCCTCGAGCGCGCGGATCGCGTCCATATACCCGTCCATCACGGTCTTTCTGCCGGTTAGGTTGCCACTGCCTTTGTAATATACAACATAGCTGTCCGTAGACGTCATATACGAGGCCCAGGTGAGGATGGTCGAATGGTAATTTTGCGATTCGATCGGTTGAAACGAGTTGCCGGTACTCATGCGGTACCGCGTATAGATATACAAATTTAGGAGCTTGGGGAGATCCGTAGCGGGCGAAACCCTGCTGACGATATACGAATAATCGCTGATCGCGCAGTAATTGAGATTGATCGTCTTTAGATTTTGCATATGATAAAAGATGCTGATTTTTGTCACGCCGTCCGTATCCAGATAGTACAGGTGGCGGATCGCGCTGCTTTCTAAATTGAGCGTCTGCATATTGGTCAGATACCTCAGCTCGCTGCCGTCGACAATGGGCTGATAAACGAGAGACAAGCTTGTCAGCCCGGTGAAATATTTGATGCCGCGGATGTCGTTGACGACGACGTTGTTAAAGGTATCTTGCACGGTACTTGTACTTGTGGGCACATTGGTGTTTCGGAGGTTATAATCCGTGTTGATATTTAAGGTCGTGAGCAAAGTGGCGAACGCCGTGGTGAATACGCCGTCGTTGTCCGGGTCGCCGTTGACATAATAGAGCGCCTCGACGACCTTGTAGAGGAAATAGGGCGATGCAAACTTGCCGGTCACGGTGTCGCTCATAAAGTCTTCGAGGTTGACAATGCCGCTCCCCGCCGTGCCCGACCCGCGGACAAAGATGCAGTACCGATACAGGTCGAGCGCAGCCTTGTTGTTGGGGGCGTCGTCGGGCGTCGTGACCTTGAGCACCAGGTAGGCGTGCGCCGTGTGCCGGGTGACGGTCGCCAAATAAAAGTTGGCGTCAAAGCTGACGATCGAGATGCTGGCCGAGCCAAACTCGGCGCTCCAGGTCAGGTTGTACTTGCCGTCTAAGAGCTTGGGGAGATAAAAGGTATAGTTGCCGCTTGTAATGCCCGTCAGCGTCTCGAGGTTGTTGATCGAGCTCTTAAAGGGCTCCATATAAAAGAAGGACTGGAGATCGGCGGGGTCGCGATAAAACAAAAGCTCGTTGTTGACCACTCTTTCGGGCGTGGGCTGCCAAAAAACGTTGACATCGAGGGACAGCTTAAAATTGGCTTGGGCGGCGGACGGCAGCTTGTCGTACGCCTGCTGGATATAGTAGTTGGTCTCGTTGGAGAGGCGGTCGGCCGAATTGCCGTACAGGGTGATTATCAGCGTCGAGGCCGGGAGATCGGTCAAAAACCAATAGTCGGTCAGGTAGGTGCAGTTGGTAATGGACAGACTGGTGAGCTGGGTCATATTGCGAAAGCAGGATACGCGCGTCCCCCCGTCCCAATAGTCGACGACAAGCTCGGCCGCGTACGTGATTTGGATCTCGTTTAGGAGCGTGAGGCTCTCAAACATCCGCATATCGATATGCGCCGTGTTGCCGGCGACGTCCGAAAACAAAAGCCGCCTGAGCGCGGGGAAATAGGTATCGGTAAAGATCGCCCGGGCGTAGGCGATGTCGCTTGCGGATGCGGCGCGGAGATAGTTGATCTGGATGGTGGCTAAAGCAGTGGCGCGCTTTAATATCTCGAACCCCATTTTTTGGACGCCGCCGTCGTCTAGGCCGCCGCCGTCCAGTAGGACGAGCGAGGCAACGGCGTTGATCTGCGTACGCGTGATGAGCCAGTTTCCGCCGTACGCGCCGCCGACCTCCTGCGCCTTGTTGTGAATCATGGGCAAAAACGCGCCGATGATTTGGCGGTTTTTGGCGAGGTTGAAGAGGTTGCCGACGCTGACGGTGAGGTCGCTGCCCGCGTAATACTCGACCAGTACGTTGCGGGGCATGGCATATAGGACGTTGGTCATCCTGTACATCAGCTTGCCGAGGAGGGTGCACTGGATGTTGGCTGTCGTGTTGTAGTCCGCGCCGTAGAGAAGGTAGTTGTTGCCCGTCCGGGTGTAGCCGTAATGCGTCGCGGTGTCAACGTTGGTCGTCCCCAAGAGCGTGGGTCTTGTCACCGTGACCGTGCGCGTCGTCCCGTCGTACATCAGGACCTCGATTTCTTTGGGGATAAAAACCGAGCCAAGATATTCTAAGACATAAATGGAGTCAAAATTGTACACGGCGCGCCTAAGGAAAATGACATAGGGGTCCCAAAAGGTGACCTTGTCGTCGTAGTTGACGTCGATCGTCGTCCCCTGCCGCGCGGCGCGTTCGTACAGGGTAAAGAGATAGAATATCGCGGCCTCGGTGTCGTTGGCCTCACAGCCGTAGACATACACGTATTTGAGCGCCGAAAAGTTGGGGTTGGTGTCGGAGATGACCTCAAAATTGTGCGCGCCGTTGTTGATCTTAAATTCGGTAATCCCCACGAGATCGCGCAGGGGCTCGAGCGCGCGCGCGTCCTCGTCAAGGTTTTCGTACTCGCCGGGCAGGGGCTGAATGTCGTTGTCCATGAGGTGCAGGACGGTAAACAGTCCCGAAAAGTACTGGATCCCCTCCAGGTACTTGATGTGTTTGGCGTTGAGGTTGAGGATGCCGCCCTCCGGGTACAGGGGGCTGTTTTCGGCGCCGCCCGGCGTGGCTAGGATGGCGTTGATGTCTATGGTGTCGATGACGTTGGGGTCGTTGCTTGACGTGCCGTACTGCTGTAAGAGGGCGTCAAGGAGGTTGAGGTCGGGAATGAGGTCGTGGGCGGCGTAGACCTGGGTGTCCCGGGCCACCACTTGGATGTACCGGCGCGAGCCGATCATGGCGACGTTAAACGCGCGGGAAATGCCCGAAATGCCGTTGGCATAGCCGGTGTCGATCATGGCGGTGAGCATGACCTTGGTGTCGCCGATCGGGCGGACGATATAGGCGCGGCCGCGGGAATAATCAAACTGGATGATCCCGGTGCTTGTCGGCTCCTGCCACTTGATACGATAAAGCTCGCCCAAATAGTAGGTGGTGGCGGGCAGCGAAATGACGTCGTACGCCTCTTTGACGGGCTGAAACATACCCGATAGGATATTGCCCGCCTTGACAAAGTTGGGAAAGGAGGCAAAATTGACGTACGTGCTGTCACTCTCAAAAAAGATCCGCGCCGACGAGCCGATCTTGTTGTAGAGGCGGACATAGGTATACCTAAATTCGTCCTTGATGTTGCCGCCGGCGATGTTGTAGGCGTAGAGCGTGCTCAATAGCGGAAGCTCTTCGAGCGCGGTGATGTCGGTAAGGCGGGCGTTGTGATTGATGTAGAGGGTTGTCAGATTGTACAGGTAGCGCAGGCTGTCGACCTCGGTGATGTCGTTGTACCTAAGGTTGACCGACGTCAAGGCCGTGAGGCCGCTCAACGGTCGAATGTCTTGGATGCGGTTTCGCACCTTGGCCGTGCCGGAGGTGTTGGAAAAGTCGATGCTGGTCAGCGTATACATATGGGTGAGCGGCGAGAGGTCGGTGATGTCGTTGTTTTGAAAGCTAAGCGACTTTAGCCCCTTGATCCGCTCCAGCCCGTGTATGCTGGTGATGCCGTAGGAGTTGTTGAGCGCGATGACATAATTGTTGGTAAACGCGGCGCGAATTTGCGCGTCGTCCTCTATCTCGTCCACCGTCAGATAAAAATCGCCGTTGGCGTCGAGCTTGGACCGAATATAATAGTATAGGTTTGTGTCCGGAAAGCCCGTGTCGTCGTTTCGGATCATTCCGGCGAGGTTGACGGGCAAAAACCGCGTCAGCTCCTGCCCCTCGTGCCGGATCGTATACTCGATGTTGAGGACGCTGTTGACGTTGGGGAGGTTGTAGGGGGTGACGATAAAATCCGCGTACGGCAGCGACGAGGTCGGGACGTCGGGATTGTTTTCGATCCGCGCGTAATTGCCCGACACCGCGTCGTCGCGGTTGGTGTATTCCTCCGGCGCGGGGATGTTGGGGCCGTTGAGGACGTGCGGGCCCCCCGCGCGAATCGTGTACTTGATGGGGTTGTTGAGCGACGGGTAATAATTGGGCAGCATAAAGCCGCGAATGATGTTTTCGCCCGCCGTAAGCTGGCGGATATAATCGGTGAGATAGACATGAATGATGTCAAAAATATTGCTGGACGCCTGTACGTTGACGTTGGCGACGATGTCGGCGGTTTCCGCCCCGCGATCTAAAAATTGGGCGGCCACGTGGATCGCGACGCGGTTGTCCTCGTAGTCGTAGGTCTCCATCAGCGCGATGTCGCCCCCGCCCGTCGTCGGGTTGGCGGCGTTTAGCTCGTAATGCTCGGCCACGTCGGTGTCCAGGGTGTAACGCAGGCTGGTGACCCGATATTTTTCGTAATAGCTCTCGGTGTCGCCCGGGAAAACGTCGTTGACCGACATGAGCGCGACGGGCGTGTTGAGCGTGACAAAGCTGAACCGCGATTGATTTTTGGCGATGATTTCGCGCAATCTTTCCGCCCCGGTCATGCCGATGCCGCGCAGGTTGTAGCTTAGCGCGTAGGTCTTGCCGTTGACCACCGTTTTTGCCGTGACCGAAAAGTCCGCGTCAACGATCGGCTTGGTAAACTTGCCGTCCCTTGTCAAAATCCCGAGCCCGGGCGCGGAGATGTGCCATTCGAGCACGGCCTCCATGCTCTTAAACGCGGTCAAAAAGTACATATCCCGATCGACCTTGTAGACGAGGCTGCTGCCGCTTCCCTCGGTGGTCAGCGTGTCGAAAATAGCCTGTACCGAGAGGTTGACGCCCGAATAATCGTTGGCGCCCCAAACCTTGACGCTTGCCGCGCGGCTATAGCCCGAAAAGGTGACCCGCACCTCGGATACGGCGGTCGCCGGGGACTGATTGACCGTGAGATAGCCGGAGGGGTCGGCGGTGATACAGGCGTTGCTCGACGTGACGCCGTACACCGAGGTATATAGGCGCAGGTCTTGGATCGCCAAAAATGCTTCGCCGTCGGCGTACAGCCCAAACCGCGCCCAGTCGGCAATATTCTGCCGGACACGGTCGGCCACCGCCGAAAAATCGCTGTTGGTCGGGATAAAGGTGAGGTTCGCGCCCTCGGCGGCGTGCGCAAACGTATAGTAGCCGCGCAGCGTATCGATCTCGATGTCGCCGTTTTTGACGCTTCCGCCGCCGCGGCAATCCTTGACGCCCATGTCCGCGAATACCTCGTCCCCCACAAAATCGGAGACGCCGCTAAAATCAAAAATCAGCCTTTTGCGGATCGCGCCCACCGTGCCCAGGTCCAGCGTACTGCCGTACAATTCGATCGAAGCGGGGTGCCGCAGGGTCATTTCGCTCTGCTGCATGGCGCTTAGGGTGATGTCGTCCGTCAGGATTATGGTGCGCTTTTTGATCTGCGCCGGGTCGTTTTGCGCGGCGATTTTGTTGAGGTCGTGAAAGACCTGCCGAAACTGCGTTTCGTTGTCGACCAACAGATATTCGCTGTTGTTTTTGGCCTGAACCGTCTCGACCGCCGCCGAAACCGTGATCGCGCGGGTGTCGGGCATACGGAGCTGGCCGAGGTGATATTCGTAGCCCAACGTGTGCGTTGCCGTGGCCTTGGCGCCGTACTGACTGCCCAAGAGCGGGTTGGGCATCGCGAACCGAACGGTCGATTCGTACGAATTGAGCGGGTTGATCTCGCCGCCGCGAAACAGCTCGCCCATAACGCCGACGTATTGGCCGTCTATGTAAAACAGGATCGAATCGATAAAATCGGCGTACCTGTCCTCAATGGTGACCGCCACCGTATAACTGACCGCGTAATCGCTTAAATTTTCGACCGTAAACGTCCTTTCGTACCGATCGCCTATTACGTCAAAGGTTTCGTCGCCCGAAACCGACAGATAATCCGCCGAGATATTCATGCCGCCGGACGTAATTTCGGCGTCGTACAGCCCCGAGGTCGTGAAAGCCGCGAAACACACGGCCACGGCCAACGCCGCAACCATACAGATGAGGATCAAGGATGATAAAATTTTTGATTTTGTTTTCATAATCTCCGTCTCTCTCCGCGTTTTGCTTTCCTTGTGCGCCTCGGCGCTCCCTGCCTCCGTTTTTTAGTCTTTTTTATCGGGTTTTCGTGTTTCTGCCGGGTTTTTTAATCCTTATTATATAGCGGCTTTTCGGTAACTTGCGGCGGCTGTCTTATTCGCCGTTTTTATCGGCTGTGCCGCCCGTGTCCGGGGCTTGGGTCTGCCGCTTGATTTCGGCCAGCGCGTCCGCCTTGGCCTGGTCTAGGATGGAACCGCGCTTTTCGTCCAGCGCCTTTTCGGCCTTTTCGGCCTCGATTTTTTGCTTTTGGCGAATAATATTGATCACCTCGGTCACGATAATGACGCCCAAAACAATCAGAATCATTGCAAACAGGAGCCAGGATTGCTTGGTGAAAAACGAAAAGAATTTTCCCCAGCCGGTCGAGGTGGCGACCCGAATCCCCACGACGTCCTCGGGCTTGACCTGCCACGAGTCCGGGCCGGTGTTGTTGATGCCGTAGGTCTGATAACGGCCGTCGGGAAAGATCGAGAGGATGCGGTGGACGATGATCCTGTCGCCCTGCTGGTACAATAAATCGATCGTCTCCCCCGCCTCAAACCGCGCGTTGATGTCGGCAATCTCGGTCTTTCGCGCGATCACAAGGTCGTCGGTCATGATTTCGGGCTCCATCGATTTTGTCACGACGATGTGCATCGAAAAGCCGAACATGGTGGGCGTTTTTCCGCTGAAACGGCTGGTCAGCGTGATGACCAGCGTCACCAGCGAAAACGCCAACAGCAGCACCGAAAACGCCGTAAAACAGAGGTTGAATATCCGCTTGGGCATCGATTTTTTGGCCGGAGCCGCCGGAGCCGC
>JAIRRW010000133.1 GCA_031255775.1 Clostridiales bacterium | reverse complement strand
TCGGGTTTGCGGTGTTTGCGGCGTTGCTGCTGCTAAACTTTATCTCCACCAGTATCTCCTATAAAAAGCGGGAGATCGGCATCCTCCGGGCGGTGGGCGCGCGGTCGAGCGACGTGTTTGGCATCTTTTTTAACGAGAGCATGATCATCGCCGTGATCAGCTTTGTCATTGCCGCGGTTCTCGCGCTGGTCGCCTGCCTCCTGCTAAACCTCTATATCTCCAACAGCCTGGGGCTGGGGCTGATGATCCTAAACTTTGCGGCGCGGCAGTTATTCTTGATGCTGGCCGTCACCGTCGTGACCGCCTTTATCTCCAGCTTCTTCCCCGTGTACAGCATCGCCCGCAAAAAGCCCATCGACGCAATCAAGAGCTTATAAGGCGCCGACGCATTCGCCAAAATGCCGCTGACGCTTGCATTTGAACGAAAGCGTTAGCTTATAGACGCTTTAAGGTTATTTCCAGGCGGCGGCAGGCCTCGGTTTTCCCCAATAAGATCGCCATCTCGGCGGCGCCGCCCGGCGTGTTTTTTGCGCCCGTGACCGCGATGCGGAACACCCACAAAACCTGCCCTTTTTTATAGCCGTTGTCGGCGGCAAAGGCGTTTAGCGCCTCGCCGATCGCTTGCGGGTCGGTGTTTTTGGCAAGGTCGATCAGCCTCGGGAGCATGGCCTTGGCCAGCGCGGGATCGGTTTTCCACTTTTCGTTGACAAAGAGCGCGGGGTCAAAGCCCTCAAATTCGGTCAAAAAGGCGGTGAGCGGCCCGACGTCGGACAGGACCTCGGCGCGGCCGTGCAAAAGCCCCGACAAATACTTGAGGTCATAGCCCTCTAGGTACGCGTGCCCGGCGTAAAACGGCAGGGCGCGGGCGTGAAATTCCTCGGGCGGCAGTTCTTTGATATACTGCGCGTTTAGCCAGCGCAGCTTGTTTTCGTCAAAGATCGAGGGCGATTTGGACAGGCCTTCGACCGAAAACCGCCGCACAAGCTCGTCCAGCGTAAATTTTTCGCGGTCGTCCTTGGGGCTCCACCCCAAAAGCGCGATATAGTTGACGATGGCCGCGGGCAGAAACCCGCGCGCCACAAAATCCTCGTAGGACGCGTCGCCGTACCGCTTGGACAGCTTGTGCGCGGCGTCCCGCATGATGGGCTGGAGGTGCATATATTGGGGCGTCTCCCACCCCAAACCCCGATACAGCAGGTTGTACTTGGGCGTGCTGGACAGATATTCGACGCCGCGAATGACGTAGTTGACCGCCATGAGATGATCGTCCACCACGTTGGCAAAATTGTAGGTGGGCATTCCGTCGGACTTGATGAGGACGTTGTCCTCCAGCTCTTTATTGTCGACCGCGATATGGCCAAACACTAGGTCATGATAGGCGCTTGTCCCCGTCTCGGGGATATTTTGGCGGATGACGTAGGGCTCGCCCGCCGCCGCGCGCCGCTCGGCCTCCGCCCGCCCCAGCCTTAGACAGGCTTTGTCGTACTTGGTCGCGCCGCCCTCGTACATAGCCTTTAGGCGTTGTTTCGTGCAAAAGCAATAATACGCGCCGCCCGAATCGACCAGCTGCTTGGCGTATTTGAGATAGGTGTCCTTGCGCTCGCTCTGAATGTACGGGCCGTAATCGCCGCCGACGTCCGGCCCCTCGTCGTACAACAGCCCGGCGTCCTTCATCGTCCTAAGGATAATGTCCACCGCGCCGGGCACGTACCGTTCTAAATCGGTATCCTCAATGCGCAGGATAAACCTGCCGCCCTTTTGCCGGGCAAACAGATAGGCGTACAGCGCGGTTCGCAGCCCCCCGATATGAAGATAGCCGGTCGGGCTGGGCGCAAAGCGGGTGCGGACGACGGGATCGGACACGTTTTTTTACCTCCGGATGCTTATAAGGCAACGCAATGCGGGTATCGTTTGGTATCGTTTGACTAAAACCGCGTTTGCCGTATATAATAGATATGGTCTAGGTAGATTATAGTATAGAGGCGGTCGATTGGCAAGCGTTTGGCCGCTCCGACCGATCACATAAACTATCGGGTTTTCGGCGCGGCTTTTTGGCAACATAAAAGGCAACGGACAGGGGCATGGGGAAAGACAAGGTTAAAATGAGCGTATGCTGGATGATTTGAAACAATTGATCGCGATCAAGAGCGTGGAGGGCGCGGCGGAAAAAAACGCGCCGTTTGGCCGCGCCCTGCGGGAGGCGCTGGACTGGTTTTTGGCCAAGGCAAAAAGCTATGGCTTGGAGACGGGCGAGCTGGACGGCTATTGCGGCTGGGCCGAATACGGCGCGGGCAAGACCTGCATCGGCATCCTCTGCCACCTCGACGTGGTTCCGGCCAACGCGCGGGAGTGGACAAACGACCCCTTTACCATGACCATCCTAAACGGCAGGGCGTACGGGCGCGGCGCGGCCGACGACAAGGGGCCGCTGGCCGCCTGTCTGCACGTCCTAAAGGAATTAAAGGAGACCGGCGTCCCGCTCGCTCACCGCGTCCGCCTGATCGCGGGCTGCAACGAGGAGACCGGCTCGGCCTGTCTAAAACGGTATCGCGAATATGGCGAGATCCCCGTCGTGTCCATCGTGCCCGACGCCGATTTTCCGGTCATCAACAGCGAAAAGGGTATCCTGCATTTGGCGCTGGACATTCCGGCGGACGACGCTTTTTTGGCGGATATTGCGGGGCTGTCGGGCGGCGAACGCCCCAACGTCGTGCCCGACGAGGGGCGGATTTTTTTGCGTAAGACGGGCGGGCTGTACGCGGCGGTCAAGGCCGCGGCGGGCGGCGGCGCGGTATCCGACTGCCTCCTGTCCCCCGCCGCCGCGTCGCGGCTTTTGACGCGCGGGATCGAACGCAACGGCTATTCGTTTATCGAAAGCGGCGACCTGCTCGAAATCGCGGCCAAGGGCGTCGCCGGACACGCCATGTCGCCCGAAAAGGCGGACAACGCGCTGGTCAAGCTGTTTTGCCTGCTGTCCGTCTTTGCCCCCGCCGGAGGAACCCTGTCCGACCTCTGCCGCCTGTTTGGCGCGGCCCCGACGGAAGAGGCGTTTGGGCTCGGCCTTTCGGACGCGCAGTCGGGCGCGGTGACGGCAAGCCTCGGGATCGCCGCCCTCTCAAACGGGACGGTCACGCTGACGCTCGATTTCCGCTTGCCCGTCAGCGTCACGCCCAAAACGGTAAAAGAGGCACTACGCCGGCATTGCCCTGCGGGGACGGCGGTTCGGGAGCTGCGGTACGCCCCCAACCTGTACCGGGCGGCGGATTCGCGGCTTGTGACGACGCTATTGGACGTGTACCGCCAATGCACCGGCGACGGCGTGACGCCCCCCGTCCAAACCGGCGGGGGCACCTACGCGCGGGAGCTCCCCGAGGCGCTGGCCTTTGGCCCCACCTTCCCGGGCGCCGTGACCAATATCCACAACGCCGACGAATGTATCGAGATCGCCGCCCTCCAAAAACTGACCGAAATCTACCGCCGGGCGATCATCGAACTGGACAAGCAATATTGACCGCCGCCTTGACGCTGCCGCTTTCGTTCAAATGACGCTGACGCTTTCATTTGAACGAGGGATAAGGCGCTTTTTTAAGTAGGAAAAGCGCCCCCAAACAAACCGACAATATTAACCGCCGCGTAAGGCGGAATGGAGTACATCATGAAAAAAGTGACGACAGCCGAGTTTAAGGACGAGGTCTTGGACAACCAAACCCCCGTACTGGTCGATTTTTTTGCCGACTGGTGCGGCCCCTGCCGCAGTCAAGCGCCGCTCCTCGAGCAGCTGGCGGGCGAAATGGACGGCGAAATCAAGATCGTCAAGGTCAACGTGGACGACGAGCCCGAGCTGGCGCGCCGATACGGCGTGATGAGCATCCCCACGCTGGTGCTCTTTAAAACCGGCGAGCCCGCCAAAAAAGCGGTGGGCCTGCACGCAATGGCCGATTTAAAAACGTTGATCTCGTAAACGCGGCAGCTGTCTTTCTACTTAAATCTTTTTTACAAAAACGACGTTTTTTGTAAAAAAGTGCCGTATCCCTCGTTCAAATGAAAGCAACGCGTCATTTGAACGAACGCGGTAGCGTCTATTCCCGTACGGCCACGATTTCTTTACTGTAGGGGTCGATCATGACGGCAAACAGCGCGCCGTCGGGCGGCATAAACGCCACGTACCAATAGTACCCGCCGTCGCTGGTCACCGAATTTTTGACAAAGCGGATATAGATTTCGGCGTTGAGCTTGCCGCCCGCCGTCGCCGCGCTCACGTTGTTTTTTAGCCGGATCAGGGCGAGCTCGAGCGCCGTTTCCGCGCCGATCATGCCCTCCTTTCGCATGGAGACCAGCTCAAAATTTTCGACATAGCCCTGCGCCTCGGTCACGGTGAGCGCGGCGGCGTTCGGCGTTTTGACGGCGGCCTCAAACGAATAGCTCTCCCGAAAGGCGTGACGCTTAAAGGCGCCCTCGTATTTTTCCGCGCCGATATACAGCTCGTACCGATATTCGCCCGTGTGCCCCTTTTTTTTGGGCGTGATCGTGACGACCGTAAAGGCGATGCGCGCCGCCGACACGCCGTCAAACGAAAAGGGCTCCTCCCGCTCGCCGGAAATCAGCTCGACCGACAGCGCGTCGCTCTCGGCGGTCATGACGAGGCCGCGAATCTCCGAAATGACGGCGTCGTACTTTTCGGTCTTGGTGCGGCAGCCCGCCAAATATCCCGCGGCGATAAAACAGCAGAGCGCGGTCGTCAAAATGCGTCTTTTCATACAAAACTCTCCGCTATACTGTATGAAAAATTCCGCCGGGTTAGAACGAAACCCCGCCGCTTTATTGACACCGGACGGTTGTTGTGATATGATGGACTGGATCTATTATATCAATTCATACACAAAAGGCGGATCGAGATGTATCCTGTTATTCGTATCGGTACCTGGGAAATTTACACGTACGGCCTTTTTTTGGCCTTGGGCATTTTGGCGGCGGTCGTTTTGTTTCGGGTTTTGTGCGCAAAGAAAAAGGTGGCCGACAACACCTACAATTTTTACGCGACGGCGGGCATTGCCGCCATTGCGGTCGGGCTGTTTTCGGCGCTCTTGTACCAAAGCGTGTACAACTGGATCGAGAGCGGGTTTACCGATTTTGAGCTGAAGGGCGTGACCTTTATGGGGGGGCTGATCGGCGGCGTGGCGGCGTTTGTCGCGCTGACCCTCCTGTGGCGCCGCCCGTACTTTAAGCCCTTTGACGCCCAAAAATACGACGCGGCGGACGAACGCGCGGCGTTGGACGCGCTGGGCGAGGGCGGCGACCCGGCCGAGCGGGAGGCCTTGCGCGCCGCGATCGCCCGTAAGGACAACGGGCTTATTTGGGCGCAAAGGCGGTACGCCGTCAGCTCCTTTTTCCACTATAAGGTGTTTGGGTGGGTCGATTTGGCCGACCTTGACAGCGCCGCCGAGTCGGCCGAGCTGGCCGCGCTGGGCGAGGGGGACGCCGAAAGAAAGGCCGAGCTGACCGAGGAAATCAAGCGCAAGGAGCTGCTCCGCCTGCGCTATGAGCGGCGCGTAAAAAACCTCGCCGCGCAAAAGGACGTCCGCAAGGATTTTTGGGAGATTGCCGAGATCGGCGCCTGCTGTATCCTCATCGCGCACGCCCTTGGCCGGATCGGCTGTTTTTTGGGCGGGTGCTGCTACGGCATCGAAACCGACGGCGTTTGGGGCGTGCAGTTTCCCGGCCACGCGCATAAGGTCTATCCGACCAACCTGTTTGAGTCGGGCTTTTTGTTTATCATGTTTGCGCTGACGCTGGCGGCGCTTCTTGCGGACAAGCCCAAGGGCTGCAACCTCATCGCGTACGCGCTGAGCTACGCCGTGTTTCGGTTTTTGCTCGAATATATCCGGGGCGACGAGCGGGGCGCGTTTATCCCCGGACTGACGCCCTCGCAATTTCAGTCCGTCCTCCTCTTTGCCGTGGGCGTCGGGCTGCTGATCCGGAAAATCCTGCGCGATCGGCGCACGGCGCGCGGCGGCTCCGACCCGGACGCGGGGCGCGGCGGGACGGCCGAGCCCGAATTGGCCGAGCAAAGCGCGGCGGAAGCGGCCAAATCATAAGTTATACGGAGTGACAAAAGAAGAGCCTTGAAAAAAGAAAAAACCAAGGAAAGGGTTCCGTTTAAAACGGGCATAAAAAAGCTGCGAGCCACGCTTTTGGCGGCGGGGGGCGCTTTGCTGGCGCTGATCGCCCTATCCCTCCTAAAGCTGAGCCCGGCGGTATGCGAGTGGATGTCGCGCCACCTTTCGCGCTATTTGGTCTCGGGCAGCGTCTGTCAAACCGATTGGCTGCCCTTTTCGCTGTTTGAATGGCTGTTGGTGATTCTCGTCCTTGCGGGGTCGGTTTTGCTGATTTACGGCATCGTTCTGCTGTGCAAAAAACGGTTTTTTAAGCTCCTTAAAGGGCTGTGCGCCCTCCTGGCCGCCGGCCTGTTTTTTGCCAACTTTTATATGCTGACGGCCGGCTTTGCCTACAACCGCGCCCCCCTGCCCCTGCCCCATTCCGCCGTCAAGTACACGGGCGAACAGACACAGGATATTGCCCGGTACTTTATCGAGGACTATATCGCGCTGGGCGAAAAAATGACCCGGGACGCAAACGGCGACGTCGTTTCGCCCTATACCCACGACGAGCTCAACCAAAGGCTGATCGAGGAGTACGCGCGGCTGGACGATCCGTATTTTAACGGCCTGACGCCGCGCGCCAAGCGGGTCGTCAACAGCTGGTTTATGTCGGACACGGGCATCTCGGGCATCGCGTTTGCGCCGACCGGCGAGGCCAACGTCAACGCCATGACGCCCGCGTCCGACCTGCCGCACACCATGGCGCACGAAATGGCGCACATCAAGGGCGTCATGCGCGAAAACGAGGCCAATCTCGCGGGGTATTATATCCTGCTGTCCTCCGAGGACGACTACCTCCGCTATTGCGGCTATTTTAGCAGTATCCGGACGCTGTGGAACGCCGTTTACATCAGCAACAACGCAAACTCCGAAAGGGCGAACGCGCTTTTTCGGGACGAACGGCTAGCGCGCATGGACGCCGAACGCGCCCGCGCCAATCGGTTTTGGGCGGAATATAAGGGGCCGATCGGATTTTTGAGCGATTTTTGGGACAGCGCCGGGACTTTTTTTAACGATTTGTATCTAAAGCTCAACGGACAGGAGGACGGCGTAGGCAGCTACGACAACCCTTCGACCGTCGGACCCACCGACGAGTACGACCCCGAAACGGGCGAACAGCTCTATGACTATTCGTTTTCGAAGATCCATCAGCTGTTTTTTGGGATATACGAGACGAAAACGCAGGCATAAACGCTTTGTCTACAGCTTTTTGAATTGCCCAAGGCCCGCGCCGCAGACCGGGCAGCCGTCGGGCGCGAGCTCGGCGGTTTTTTGACAGCCGCAGCTTCCGCACCGCCAGCGCGCGGGCGCGTCGTCCTCGTAGAGGCGGTTTTGCGTCAGCGCGTTTTCGGCCTCTTTAAAGGCGGCCGCGTGGGCGGTCTCGACGGCGGCGATGTCCGAAAACAGGCGGGCGATGTCCAAAAAGCCCTCGGTTTCGGCCTCGCGGCAAAAGCGGGCGTACATCTCGCCGCTCTCGTACCCCTCGCCCTTGACCGCGTCGCGCAGGTTGGCCCCGGTATCCTTGACGCCGCCGGTGAGGACCCGAAACCAGACCCCGGCGTGGGCGCGTTCGTTTTTGGCCGCCGCGCGGAACAGCTCCTCGAGGGCGGCGTGCCCCTCGGCCGCGGCCCTGTCCGCGTAAAACCCGTACTTGACCGCCGACATACACTCGGCGGCATAGGCCGCCATGAGGTCGGCCTCGGTCTTTTTCCCTTTTAATTCGGCTGCCATTGCGCAATCCCCCCGCCAAAAACAAAACACCGCACAGACGGCTTGTCCGTACGGTATATACCTATGCCCCCACACGAAAAAAAATGCACGTTTTTCCCACGACACAACCCAACTTAAATCGGGAGCGACCGAAAACGACGCTTTTCGGGAGCGGACACCTTATCCCTCGATAAAATGCAAGCGCAAGCGGCATTTTATCGAATAGCGGCAGCGTAAATCGGGAGAGGGGAAAAATGACACTTTTTCCCCTCGGACACCTTATCCCTCGTTCAAATGAAAGCGTCAGCGTCATTTGAACGAACGCGATAGCTTGTTATATCCCCGGTATCACGATTTCCGGCTCCTCCTCGCCGTTGGTGAAGTCGGCAAAGGCGATAAAACGCGCCAGATCGATGGCGGGGGAATAGAGCCAGCCCTGATAGACGCCGCACCCCAAGCCCTTTAGAATGTCGCGCTGGCTCTCGGTCTCGACAAACTCGGCGATGGTCGAAAAGCCGAGGGTCTTGCCCAGGCGGGCGACGCTCTCGACGATCTCGCGGCTGCGGGCGTTTTCCTCCATGCTTTTGATGAGGGAGCCGTCCAGCTTGACATAGTCAAAGATGTGGTCTTTGAGGTACTGGATAGAGGTGTGACCCATACTAAAATTGTCCAGCGCGACGCCGATGTGATGCGCCTTTAGCCGCTCGAACACGCCCTGCATATCGTGCTTTTCGTTGAGCGCGTTTTCCTCGGTCACCTCAAGCCCGAACAGGTCGGGGGCGAGGCCGCGCCCGTCCGCCTCCCGAACGATCCAGTCGATGAGCTTTTCGTTTGTGAGCTGGTCGGCCTGAATGTTGACGGAGACGCCGATTTTTTTGACGCGGTTTTCGTTGAGGACGGCGAGGTCGTCCAGCGCCTTATGAATGATGCAGCGGGTCAGCTCGTCAAAGCTGCCGTCCTCCTTGGCGATGCTGACGACGAGCGGCGGGTAAAAATAGGCGCCGGGCGCCAAGCCCCAGCGCAAAAGCGCCTCGGCGGCGACGACCTCGCCGCTTGCGCTCACCAGCGGCTGGTAATAGAGCGGGATCCGCCCGCGGTCGATGTCGTATTTGAGCAGGTGGGCAAACTGCGTCGCCGCGCCGTAGAGGTGGTCCGTCCTGGTGAAAAATTCCACGCGCTCGAAAATCTTTTCGCCGCGGCGCACCTTGGCGGTCATCTCGTCGGTCATGGCGGCAAACTTGCGCTTTTGCAGGCGGTCGTGCAGGACGACGAAGGGCGCGTAGATCGCGGTGCCCAAGAGGATATTGAATAGCTGTAAAAAGAGCCCGGCGGGGCCGTCGGCGTAGAGCCAGCTGTTGACAAAGACGGGCGACGTCCAAAACAGGAGGCTTGCCGAGGATTCGGCCGCAACGGTCGGGATCCAGCCGAAGGAGAGCGCCGCAAAGGAGGTCAGCGTCAGGACGACGGGCGTCAACAAAAAGGGGATAAAGAAAATGGGGTTTAGGACGACCGGCAGCCCGAACACCATGATCTCGTTGATGCCAAACAGCATGGGGACGGCGGAGGCGCGCGTCACCACACGGTTGCGCTTGCTGCGCGAAAAGAGGAAAAGCGCCAACAGCAGGCAGACGGCGGCGCCGCACCCGCCCATGAGGACAAAGGTATCCAAAAATTCCTTAGAGACGCCCGCGCCCCCCTCAAAATTGGCCTTGACGACGTCCTCAAAGGCGTTGCTGCCGTGCACGCCGAAAAACCAAAGAACGGTTTGCAAAAAGACCAACAACAGCCCGCCGCCCAGCGACCGGCCGAGGCGCTGAAAGGGATAGGAGATCCCGGTGACAAACATCTGTTGGAGGTTGTCAAAGCCCGCAACGTTTACAAGGATGGTGATCGAGGCAAACAGGAGCCCGGCGGCCGCCATGGGAAAGATGGACGCGACCGCGGCGGTAAAGTCCGGGTCGCCGCCCAGGTATTGCCGCTTAAACAGCCTATGAAACAGCGTTTGCAAAAAGAAAAAGAGGCAGGGCACGGACATGGCGGTCAAAAGCGCGATAAAGACGTTGTTGACGGTCAGGTATTGGCCCAGGGCGTCAAAGTCCCGCCCGATGAGGACAAAATAGCAGCCCAGCGCGGTGGTGGCCGCCATATGGTTTTGGATGGCGTGCTGTTTTTTGGAGATGCGGATCGCGTTTTTATAGGCGACGGCGTAGACGATGTACAGGCTAGCCACGCCGAAGGTGGCCTGGTAGATAAACAGAAACAGGTTGAAAACCGCCCCGCCGGCAAAGGCGGCCAGCGCGTCGCGGTAGCCGGGTATGGGAATGTTTAGGAGCAGCAGCGCGAAGGCGCCGATGATAAACACGGGGACGACAAGTTTAAAGCCCTGCCGGATACTGTTTAAAAACCCGTTCCTTTCGGCGGCCGAATCGATGCGGTAAAACAAATTTTCGGCGCGGTATATGCGTTTGCCTTTTTCCATTTCCTAAATTTACCGTTCCTTATGACAAAAACCTATCGGTTTGATCCCGCGAAAACCACCGCCGCGAATCATTCGTACAGGCGGCGAATCATTCGTACAGGCGGGAAATGGGCAGCTCGTCGAAGATGCTTTCGATGGCGCGCGCAAACAGGGGCGCGACGGTGATCTCCTCGATCATGGGCAGCTTTTTTGCCTCGGTGAGCTCAATGGTGTTGAGGGTGTAAATGCGCTTGATGACCGAATTTTTGAGGCGTTCGAGCGCGGGGCCGGAGAGAACCGCGTGCGTACAGCAGACGTACACTTCCTTGGCGCCGCCCACCTCGATGAGCGCCTTGGCGCCCTGCGTGATCGTCCCGGCCGTGTCGATCATGTCGTCGACCAGGAGGCACGTCCGACCCGAAACGTCGCCCACGATGTTCATGACTTCCATTTCGTTGGCCTTGGGGCGGCGCTTGTCCACAATGGCGAGCGTGGCGCCGATGCGCTGCGCCATCTGCCGGGCGCGCGCCACCGACCCGACGTCGGGCGACACGACAATGAGGTCGTCGCGCTTGACAAACGCCTTGTTTTTGATGTACTGGCACAGGACCGAGCTGCCCAACAGGTTGTCCACCGGCGTGTCGAAAAAGCCCTGGATCTGCGGCGCGTGAAGGTCCATGGTCAGGACGCGGTCGGCGCCGGCCGTGGTGATGAGGTCGGCCACCAATTTGGCGGTGATCGGGTCGCGGGCGCGCGCCTTGCGGTCCTGCCGCGCGTAGCCGAAATACGGAATCACCGCGGTAATGCGTCCGGCGGAGGCGCGGCGAAGCGCGTCGATGATGACCAGAAGCTCCATCAAATTGTCGTTGACGGGCGTGGCGGTGGACTGGATGACAAACACGTCGCAGCCGCGGACGGACTCGCCGATCTGGACGCTGGTCTCCCCGTCCGAAAACTTGCCGGCCGTCATGGCGCCGAGCTCCATATTGAGCTCCTTGGCGATGTCAGCCGCCAGCTTTCTGCTTCCGTTTCCGGCAAACAGCTTGATTTTGTTTCCGTGTGCGATCATGTTTTCCTCCGATTTGCTATTGGTTTTATCGATATGTATCCGTAACGTTTCTTTTGCGCGCTTTTCGGCGGCGGCGGCGGACAAGCCCCCTTATTCGCGCGGTTTTTCGGGCGGGGGCGGGCTGTAGCGGTTGTTTTTCCAGCCTTCTTTAACGACCTGTCTTGCGCGGCCGATGCCGAGTGCGCCCGCGGGCAGGTCGTCGTTGATGACCGAACCCGCCGCCACAAACGCGCCGTCGCCCAGCCGGACGGGCGCGACCAGCGTGGAGGACGACCCGACAAACACGTTGTTTCCCACCACGGTGGCGTGCTTGCTTTTGCCGTCGTAGTTGGCAAAGACCACCCCGGCGCCGACGTTGCAGTTTTCGCCCATGACGACGTCCCCCGCGTAGGTGAGGTGCGACAGCTTGCAGCCGTTTCCGATCCGGCAATTTTTTAGCTCGACAAAGTCGCCCAGCTTGACCCGATCGCCGATAACGTTGTCGGCGCGGAGGTTGGCAAACGGGCCGACCGTCGTCCCTTTCCCGATATAGCTGTGAAACAGGCGGCTGGAATCGATCGACGCGCCCTCGTCGATGACGCAATCCTCGATGACGCAGCCCGTGTGTATGCGCACGTTGTCCTTAATGACCGTTTTGCCGCGAATGATGTTGCCGGGCCCTATCGTGACGCCCCGGCCGAGCTTGACGTCGCAGCCGATAAACGCGGTGTTGAGGTCCTCAAAATGCACGCCGTTTTCCATGTGATAGTTGAGGATCCGGTTTTTGAGAATGTCGGCGATCAAGCCCACCTGTTTAAAGTTGAAGGCCGTGACAAAATCCTCCTCCTCGAAATAGAAGGGGGTGTCGGTATAGATTTTGGCGGCGCTCAGGAGGTAGTCGGTTTTAAAAATAAAGCCGCGTGTCATCTTTAGAACGGTGCGGTTGGACGTGTACGCGAGGTTGAGCGCGTCCTCCACCGTTTTTTTGGTGATCAGCGGCGTATCGGTGTACAAGACGACGGTGTATTCGTAGGCGGGATCGACAAACGGCTTGATCCGGGTCAAATAATCCTCGCCCTCGTCGAGCGTGACCGCCTTGTGCGGATACCCCGAAACCGACATCAGCACCCAGTCCAGCATACTTTTGCCCAGAATCTCGATCGGACCCGTAGACCCCGTACCCGCGTAGGCGGTAGATAGCACGATTGCTTGTACCCGCATATTCATTCCTTCTATTGTTTTAGACCCATTCTATTATAAATCTTTTGGGGCAAACTGTCAAACAAGCAAGGCGGACAAAAACGCCGGTCATCTTTTTTCTTTAATCTTTTTTACAAAAACGACGTTTTTAGAACAGGTCTAGCGCCTTTTCCCTCGTTAAAATACAAGCGCAAGCGGCATTTTAACGAAAGCGGATAGCTTTAAAAAATTCTTGAATGGGCGCCAGACATTCCGCCTCCAGCACCCCGCCGGTCACCAAGGCGCGGTGGTTGAATTTTGGGTCGGCCAAGAGGTTGTGCACACTGCCCGCGCAGCCGAACCGCTTGTCGTACGCCCCAAACACAACGCGGTCGATACGGGCGTAGACAATCGCGCCCGCGCACATCACGCAGGGCTCCAGCGTCACGTACAGCGTGCATCCCGACAGGTTCCACGCGCCCAGCCTTTTGGCCGCGGCGTCGATACACAAGACCTCGGCGTGCGCGGTCGGGCGGTTGTCGCGTTCGCGCCGATTGTGGGCGCGGGCGACGATCGCCCCGTCCCTGACGAGGACGCAGCCCACCGGCACGTCCCGGTATTCCAGCGCCTTTTTGGCCTCCTTTAAGGCCTCGCGTATCATGCGTTTGTCAAAATCGGCAGTGTTTTTCATATCTATAGACATGCTCCTTTGTCGCACAAACAGCGGGGAAAATTTCGCGCGGCAGGCGGGCAACAGGCGGCGGGGCAACGAGGGCGCGTATTTCTAATACGTAACCGAGTGGACCCGCCGAACCGACAATCGCTTGCGATTGCTAACTTTGCGTCAGCAAAGTTCAGAGAGGTTCGGCACGCACGTAGCCCGCATCCCGCGATGAAAGTTTTCACGCCCGGGTCGCCTCACGCAAAAGGATGCGCGGAAGCTCCAAATTGCGGGCTATATCGGGCTTTAGATCCCCGTCCCGCAGCGGGTGCGGCCGGGCGTCGTCGATGATCTCCACGGTAAAGGCGGGGATTTTGAGCGCCGCAATGCACCAGTCCTTATAGCCGCCCGCGCTGGCCATGTCGCCGTCGACCAGTCTGTACCCCAGCCTTTTATTGAGCGTGTGCGCGATACGGCGGTCCCGCGCCGCCGCCGCCGGATCCTGCCCGAAATACCAGTACAGCTCGCGCCCCTTGGCGTGGTAGCTTAGCGTGGCAAGCGGCGCCACCGCTTGCGTAAACGCCCTTAGGGCGCGGGTCTCGGGCTCGGAAAAGGGGTGCGGGCCGATGTAGTTTTCGGCGCCCGCCGCGCGGACGTTGCGCGCCCCGCGCCCCCAACCGGCGGCAAAGTTGACGTTGAGGTCAACGCCCCGGATGTTGGACTTAAAGAGCGCGGGCGGCGTATCGATCGACAGCGCCGACATGAGCGCGCGCTCCCGCGCAAAGGCGGTCGGCGGCAGGCCGTCAAACGCGCCCATCCCCCTCGCGGCAAACAGACAGCCGTCGGGGTTGACCATGGGGACAAACCAGATGCCGCCCCCGAATAATTTTGACCGCCTGAGGTGTTCGGCCTGCCGCATGACCAGCCGGGCGGTGAGGCTTTCGCGCGCGTGAATGGCGGCGGTCACGATGACCGAAGCCCCGCCCTCCCTGCCGATAAACAGCGCCGGAATGTCGCGCCCCAGCACGCTCCGCCCGATCGACGTCGTCCGTACGCCCGCCGCCCGCAGCGCGTCGCAGTCCCTTTTGAGCATATCCGGCGTATACATACCAGCTTATATGCAAAAAAACCGCGCCTTGTCACTCCGAATCACGCATGATTTGCCCACTCTCCACTCCCCGCGCGCAAGATCCGCTTGCCCGTCGCGCCAAGGCGTCAACAAAACACAGCAAACCGTCACTTGTGGTAGGGCGTTCCGGCAAGGATGGTAAAGGCGCGGTAGATTTGCTCCGAGAGCAGCAGGCGCATCAGCCGGTGCGGGTACGTGAGGCGGCCGAAGCTGACGGTGAGATCGGCGGCTTGCCGGACGGTGTCGTCCACGCCCCGGCTGCCCCCGATAATAAAGGTGACCTCGTCCGTCCTGAGGTACGCGCGGTCCAGCGTTGCGGCCAGCTCCTCGCTGGTCAAAAGGGTTCCGCCCGCGTCGAGGAGGACGGTAAAGCCCCGGCGCTTAGCCAGCAGGCTTTCGCTCTCCCGTTTGACGGCGTCCGCCCCCATTAGATCGGGCAGCTCGACGATCGACAGGGCGCAATACGCCCCGAGACGCTTTTGATACTCGGCAACGCCCTCCCGCAAATAGCTTTCTTTCAGCTTGCCCGCGCAGACGACCCGAACCCTTTTCATGCGGTTAAAAATACCCCCAGACCAGCGAAAACACCGTGGTCAGGACGGTCAAGGCCAGCGCGGCCAAAAAGAAGGCGTTGTCCCGAAGCGTGGGCTTGTAGCGAATGGTGTCGGACAGCGGCTCGCCGATGATGCCCTTGTCGCGGTTGACCTCGACGACGGCGTTGCCCTCGATATACCTGACCGTTCGGTCGATGGCCTTTTTTCGGTTGCGCTTGCACAGCCAAACGATGAGAAAGAGGATCCCGGCAAAGAGGGCGCAGGCGCCGAGGTACAGGCCGGCAAGCGTCGGGAGGTTGGCCGGGTTTTCGGCCAGGCCCGACAGCATTTCCTGCATCCAAGGGAAGATCTTGCCGCCAAACAGGCCGTAGGTTTCGGCGTAATCGAGGTAGACGCTGAGCGCATTATTGACAAAGTGCATGATCATGCCCGGAAAGACGCTCTTGGTTTTAAGGACCAAAAAGGTAAACGCCAGCCCGAACATAAAGGTATAAAAGGACTGGGAAACGTATTGGTGGAACAGGCCGAAAATGAGGCCGCCCAACAGGATGGTTTTTCCCTCCGAAAAGGAGCCGCGCAGGGTGGTGATGAGGCCGCCGCGGTTGGCGTTTTCCTCACAGACGCCCGGGAGCACGCCGGTCAGGAAAACGGCGAGCAGAAAGTAGCCGACGGGAAAGGCGGCGGGCATGGCGACGGTCGGGGTGGCGGCCGCGTAGCCAAACAGCATGTACATCAGCACCTGCCAAAACAGCGAGATCCCCACGGTGACAAACATGCCGGCGATGCCCAGCGGCACGCACAAAAGCAGGATTTTCCAGTCGGTTTTTCGGTAATTTTGAAACCGGAAATTGTCGCGCCAGCTGTTTTTTAGGAGGAACTTGTACAGCAGCATGGGGGCGGCAAGCAGAAAGCCGAGCTGGAGTATCCCCGAAAAAATGAGGTCCAGCATGGTGTCCGCAAAGAGATCGTCCCCAAAAAAAGGACTGATCGCGTAGACAAGAAGTCGGCACAGGACGGTGCCGCAGGCGACGACAAACAGGACGAGCCCCGTCACCCGGTATTGTTTCTGTCTGGTATGAAGCAGTAAATTTTCCACTTGAACGACTCTCCTAACCTATTATATAAAAAACAGGCGCAAAATAAACACGAACAGCCAGACGGCCGCGCAAAGCCCCAGCGCGATGCCGTAGACGATGCGGTGGGTGTTTTGCCCCATGACATTGGTTTGGTCGCGGAATTTTAGGAGGGCCTCGGCGTTGTCCCCGGTGTATCGCCGGGTCAGCTCCCCCTTTAGGTCCCGCTTTTCGGACCCGGCCATCGCCCTGCCGATGACGTGGATCAGCCCCGCCGCCGCCGCCGCAAAAAAGACGGACAGCGGGATAAACAGGCCGGGGTTTTGCAGCATGAGGCTGCCCGCGGGCTCCCCCTCCGGCATCAGCGAAAACACGACCGCAATGCCGTTGCTGGCCGCGTGGAGCAGGACGGCCGGCCAGAGCGAATCGGCTTTTAGCGCCAAATACCCCGCCGCGCAGCCCAGCGCAAGCTGGTAGACCGTCTGCTCGGGATTTATGTGCATGAGCGAAAACGCCAGACCCGACAGCAAGACCGCGGGCAGAACCCTTTCGCGCTGGATGAGGCCGGACAGGAGCGCGCCCCGAAAAATCAGCTCTTCAAACACGGGCGCCATGCAGACGGTGACCAAAATCCCCAGGGTAATGGCCGCCGCGCCCGAAAAGGGGAGCGGGTCGGCAAAGGTATAGCCCATGACCGTCAGGAGCGCCTCAAACCAGGAAGCCAAGAGGATAAAGCCGCCCAGCACGATACCGGCCGCCGCGACGGACAGGAGATAATTGTACCATTTGAGCGGGCGAAAGCCGATGATCAGCCGACGGCCGCGGCGGCTGAGGCAGACAAGCGGCACGGCAAAAAAGCCGAGCTGGAGGCAGCCCATAAAGACAAAATTGACCGCCGCGTAGTTGGGGTCGGACGCGGACACGCCAAACAGCGAAAAAATAAACTGGAGCGTCAGCGACGCCGCGATTGCCAGGAGATAGACGATCGAGCCGTCGGCCGCGCTCAGCGCGGGTCTGTCCTTTGCTTTTAGCATACTCAGCTCACCTCGAACAGCGCGGACATACGGTCGGGCGCCGCCACGTCAACGCGAATGTCGCGCCCCTCATAAAACCCGTCCCGCGACAGGCGGCGCTTGGCCGTCTCGAAGGCCAGCTCGGGATAGTTGTTCTCCTTGGATAAATGCCCCAAAACGATCTGGCGGACGCCGCTCTTGGCAAATTCGACCAGACAGTCGGCGCAGGCGTCGTTGGAGAGGTGCCCGTGGCCGGACAGGATCCGACGCTTTAGGTAGGGCGGATAATGCCGGTTGCTTGCCAAAAGCGCGGTATCGTGGTTGGATTCGATAAGAATGAGCTCGCTGTCGCCCAGCGCGGACACAAGCGCGGCCGGCATTTGGCCGAGGTCGGTGGCGATGCTCACCTTTTTTCCGGCGTGATACACGCTGTACCCCACGCAGGGCACGTCGTGCGGCACCTCAAAGGGCGCCACGGTCAGGTCGCCGACAAAAAAATCCCCGGTCAAAAACGGCTTGACACGCGCGTTTTTTGTCCGGGCGGCCAGCGCCGATCGGACAAAGGCCGAGCAGTACACCTCGCTGCCGTACTTTTCGGCAAAGGGCGCGACGCCGGAAATGTGATCCGAATGTGTGTGCGTGACCAGCAACGCAACGCTCTTAGGGTCAACGCGCAGCACCTCGAGACAACGCTCTACCCGCTTTAGCGGCAAGCCCTGGTCGATCAGAATATTCGTGTTGCCGCCCGAGAGGAAAAGACAGTTGCCCGTGCTTCCGCTGCCCAGTACGCACAGCCGTAAACTCATAAAAACTATTATAGCCCAAATCCGCTAAATAAGCAAACATTCTTTTTGTAT
>JAIRRW010000116.1 GCA_031255775.1 Clostridiales bacterium | reverse complement strand
CGTGCTTATCGCAACCACGGTATTATCCGCCAGCAGATCCATCAGGTTTTTTTCCTGTTCGCTCAATGACATACTTTTTACCCGCCGTGTTTTACCATTTTTTTACATTATAAAACAGTGTATGCTTCCTGTCAACACTACCCGGGTTTGCGCGGTATCGCGCACTGACATAATTAAACTTCAAATTGGTCACTAAATTTCGGTTAGAGGCTCAATTTTTGCGCGTTTTGCGCAACACGGCCATTTGATATTGACTATTTTGATTAGTGATAGTAGTATGAGAGAACAGAAAGCAGGCGGACGGAAACAGGCGGACAAGCGCTGCAAAAAAATTGACGACGGGCGGAGAGGATTATGCTGAGTGATTTTAGGGGCGAGGTTTGGATAAACGTCCATTCCGAAATACTGAAAGCGATGGAAGAAATCAATGACGAGCCCTTAGACGGCGGGTACGGGGACGACGTCTACGCCAAGCGGGCGACCGCGCTCATGCAGGCAAATTTTGACGAGGAAATCTTTACGACCTTTGCCATCAACGGCACCGCCGCGAATGTCATGGCGCTAAAGGCCATGCTGGACAGGTTTTCGGCCGTGCTTTGCGCCAAGCAGACGCACGTCAACACCTATGAGGCGGGCGCGTTGGAGTTTAATCTGGGCAACAAGATTTTGACGGTCGACAGTCCCGACGGCAAGCTCACGCCCGCGCTTTTGGACGAATTGCTGTGCGGCGTGCAAAACTATAAGTATGTCCCCAAGGTCGTTTCGCTCGCGCAGCCGACCGAATACGGCACCCTGTACACAAGGGCGGAATTGAAAACGGTTTGCGACTACGCGCACGACAAGGGAATGTATGTCTATCTCGACGGCGCGCGGCTGCCCAACGCCATTGCCGCGCAAAAAACGGATTTACGGCATATGATCGGCGAGACGGGGGTGGACGCCTTTTCGTTTGGCGGAACCAAGGCGGGGGCGATGTTCGGCGAAATGGTGATATTCAGGCGGGCGGAGTTTGCCCGGTGTCTAAAGTATTCGCAAAAGCAATCGATGCAGCATATGTCAAAGTCAAAATTTTTGAGCGTCCAGATATGGAAAATTCTCGAAAGAGAGCTTTGGCTAAAAAACGCGGAGCTATCCAACGCGGCGGCGCTTTTGCTGGAAGCGAGGCTAAGGGAGAGGGGGATCAAAACGGCGTATAAGGTCGAGTCAAACATGGTATTTGCGGTGATCGATCGGGAGACCTTTGAGAGGATAACCAAGGTGTACGACCTGCATTATTGGGACGAAAAACGGGAGGTCGTGCGGCTGGCCGCGACGTATCTGACGACGGAATCGCAGATCAACCAATTTGTGACCATGTTTTAAGGAAGGAATAGGATGAAACTGGTAAATCCCACCGGAGACATTGCCCTGCGGGTCGGAGACGAGGCCGCCGTGCGGATGATTGCGGCGGCGGGCTTTGACGGGTACGATTACAGCTGCAACAACGGCGACAAATTTTTTGAGGCGCCGTTGGGCGGTATGCTCGCGCGGGCGAAAAGGGTCAAGCGGGCGGCCGACGCGTGCGGGCTTCCCTGCTTGCAGTCACACGCGCCGTATTTTTGGATGGCGGCGCCGGGCGACGACGAAACCTATCCCTCGGAGCGCACGCCGGAGCATTACGCGGCGGTTGCCGTCAATTGTCTGTACTTTATGGCGGAGCTCGAATGTGACAGAATGGTCGTGCACCCGGGCGCGTATTACACGCCGGAGGAAAACCGGGACAGGCTGTACGGAAAGATCCTGCCCACGGCCGAAAAGCTGGGTATCACGGTGCTGACCGAAAACTGTTATTATTATCGGGACAAAACCTATACCGAATTTGTCCCCACGGCCTGCGGAACGATCGCGGACTTTATCGCGCACATTGACCTCATAAACAACAAGTATTTCAAGGGCTGTCTGGACGTGGGGCACGCGTCCATGCAAAACAGCGAGGGCGCCGCCAAAATGATTCGGGCGATCGGCGCCGGCCGAATCGCCGCCGTACATATCCAGGACACGGATTTGATCGGGGACAACCATACCTTTCCGTTTTGCGGAAAGCAGGACTGGGACGATATTATGGCGGCCCTTGGGGAAATCGGGTACACGGGACATTTTACGTTTGAGGCGGACAGCTTTTTTCGCCGCTATCCCACCGAATTATTGCCCGCGTGCCTGACGCTTTTGGAAAAAACCGGCCGCTATCTGATTGCCAAATTGTCGTGTAAACTACCTAATAAAAATAAATGATCCATCACAGGAGGAGAATGATTGTGAAAAGGCTGTTCAAATTTGTGGGCGTGTGGATGTGTGCCGCGGCGCTTTTCGGCGCGCTTTTGGGGTGTGAGATACCCGACGTCCCGGATCCGACAAATCCCGGCGGCTATGTGCCCGAGCCCATCGATCACACCAAGTCGCAGCTGTATATTTCTAACTTCAACGGCGGGTTTATGACGGACTGGCTGTACGCCGCGATCTTGCGTTTTGTCGAGGACTATAAGGATTACTCCTTTGAGCCGGACAAGAAAGGGGCGCAGGTGTATGTCGAAACGCACAAGAGCACGGTAAGCGACCTCACCCCCGAGCGCAACGAGATATTCTTTTTGGAGTCGCAAAATTATTACGACCGCCTGTCCACGGGTCAGGTGTACGATATTACCGAATGGGTGACGACGCCCCTGGAGGAGTACGGCGAGGACGAGAGCATCGCCGGTAAGATGCACGACGATTATCGGGCGTACTTTGAGACCGCAAACGGAAAATATTACGGCGTGCCGCACTATCAGCGGTATGCGACCATTACCTACGACGCGGATCTGTTTGACAGCAAAAAGCTTTTTATGGATACAGACGGGAAATTTACCAAAAAGTCCACGGAGACGGGACGGAGCAAGGGCCCGGACAACGTGTTTGGCACGTTTGACGACGGCTTGCCCGCGACCTATGCCGAGTTTTACGCGCTTTGCAATGAGATGAAAAACCGCAACGTCGATCCGATAAACTGGTCAAGCATGTACGCGATGTACACCGGCTGGCTGACCGCGCAGATGAAGGCGGATTTCGAGGGCGCGGAAACCGGGTTGTTCTATCATTTTAACGGCACGGCGACAAAGCTGGCGGAAAGTATTAGCGAAAGCGGAACGGGAATCGAAAAGGTCGCAACGGTTGCCTACAAGCCGTCTACCCCGATCACCACGCAAAACGGGTACGAATTGTACAGCTCCGCCGGCATCTATTACGCGCTGGATTTTTTGAAAAACCTGTGCGGCTACGCGACGCCAAGCTCCCTGAGCGGATCGGTCAGCCACGTCGGCGCGCAGTTCAATTTCTTGACCAGCCGAGAAACGGCCGAAAGACCCACCGGTATGCTCGTTGAGGGAAATTACTGGGTAAACGAATCGGCCGATACCTTTGCCCAGATGGAACACCGCTACGGAAACAGCTCGCTGCAAAAGCGTCGTTTGGCCGTCATGCCGCTGCCTAAGGCGACCCCGGCCGTCGGCGACGCCAAGCGCGACACCTATATTTTGGATCACGCAAACAGCGCCGCCTTTGTCAATTCAAAGATAGACGCGAGCAAACTGACCCTCGCAAGGACGTTTTTTCGCTATGTCCATACGGACAAATCGCTGCTCGAGTATCTAACGGTGAGCCATACGACCAAAGCCTTTCGGTTCGATGTTCCCGCCGACGTCCGCGACGGCCTGGACTATTACACCAAGAGCGCGCTCCAATATATGGAGTCGGGCATCAACACGATCGCCAATTCGTCAAACGCGTTTTTCTATGCGCGTTTCAACGACCTTGGGTACGGCAATCAATTCAAGACCAACAACTATCAGACGCCCATCAGCGTCGTGTCGAATATGACGGCCCTACAGGCGTTTAACGAGATAAAGGCAAACCACAACAGCAGTACCTGGAAATAAGGATCGGGAGGGGATAGGGCTGATGGATCACATCACGCTAAACAAGCAAAAAAAATTCAGCAAGAGCCGGATGCGGAGTCTGATATTTTGTCTGTGCGTCATCGCGGTCCCGACGGTACAGTTTGGGATATTTTACATAGGCGTCAACATCAACTCCCTCATTATGGCGTTTCAGTCGTACGAGATCGATCCGCAAACCAACATCGGCCTCTACGCGTTTTCGGGCTTTGACAACTTTAAAACCATCTGGACGGAGCTTCGCTACGGCAACGAATTGCCGACCGCGCTCCGCAACTCGTTTGTCCTGTTTTTGTGCAAGGTCGGGGTGGGGACGACGCTCGCGCTGTTCTTTTCGCTGTACATTTTCAAAAAGAAGTTTTTGTCAAAAACCTTTCGCGTGATCCTGTTTGCGCCCTCCATTTTACCCGCGATCGTGACCGTCACGATGTACCGATATTTTGTGGACGTGGCGGTGCCGGGGATGTTTGTCAAAATGAACGGCATGGGCCTCTTGTCCAATTTTGATACGCGCATGGCGACGCTTGTATTCTACGCGCTGTGGATCAGCTTTGGGACGCAGATCCTCATGTATTCCGGGTCGATGAACGCGATCGACATCTCCATCATGGAGGCGGCCAAGCTGGACGGGTGCAACGCGTTTCAAGAGTTTTTCCACATCGTCTTTAAGCTCATTTGGCCGACCTTTGTCACCTTTATGGTCACCAACATGGCAGCCTTTTTTATCGACCAGATGAACCTCTTTTCGTTTTATGCCGCCACCGCCGACACCCGATACATCACCTTGGGGTATATGCTGTTTCGCGATACCCGAAATTCCAACGTCACGCTCGCCGAGTTTCCCCGGCTGGCGGCCTACAGTATCGTGCTCACCTGCATCGCCGCCCCGATCACCATCGGGACAAGAAAGCTGCTCGAAAAGCTCGGCCCCCGGTCGGTATAGAGGAGGAAACAGCCTTGGATACAAATCTCGTTTTGGACAAAAAAAGACGGTTTGGACTGCCGCGCTTCAGCGCCTTTACCGTCGTCATCTTTCTGTTTTTGGCGCTGTACGCCCTGTCGCTCCTGTTTCCGCTCGGGTGGGCGTTTACGACCAGCTGCCGCGATGCCTGGGACTTTAACGTAAACGGCGGCTGGGCATGGCCGGAGCGGTGGGTCAACAATTACGCGCTGGCGTTTCGCTATTTTGTGGTGCCCGTGCGCGACGCGGACGGCATACAGGTAAACATCGGCATCGCGCAAATGCTGGGAAACTCCGTGCTCTACGCGGTGATCAGCGCGGTTTTATCCATGCTGACCTCGCTGCTTATGGCGTACGTTTCGGCGCGGTATGACTTTAAGTTTTGCGGCGTGATCTATGCCGTCGTCATCGTGCAGATGATTCTCCCCATCGTCAACGCCCTGCCCTCCGAGCTAAAAATGTCGAGGCTTTTGGGCATACACGACACGTTTTTTGGCCTGTGGCTCATGAAAACGCACGTGCAGGGCCTGTACTTTCTGTTGTTTTACGCTTCCTTTAAGCAAATATCCAAGGAGTACACCGAGGCCGCCAGGATAGACGGGGCGGGGCACTTTACCATCATGACGCGCATCATCTTTCCCTTTGTCGCGGGCACGATCTTTACGGTGACGCTCCTAAACTTTATCCAGTATTGGAACGATTATCAAACGCCGATGATGTTTATGCCGTCCTATCCGCCGCTCGCCTACGGGCTGTTTCATTTTACGCAGCGCTCCTATGAGCTGGCGACCAGCTCGCCGCCGCTCCAGCTGGCGGGCTGTATGCTCATGGCGATCCCGCTGTTCTTACTGTTTGTCATATTTCAGCATAAGCTCTTGGGCAACATTTCCACGGGCGGACTAAAGTAAAAAAAAAGGGAGGAAAATAAAAGATGTTAAAAATCAAAACAAGGCGGGTCGTATGGCCGATCCTGTGTCTGGTGACGGCGGCGCTCTGCTTCGGGCTGGCGGGGGTCTTGGCCAAGCAGCCCACCGCCGCGCTGGCGGACGATATTTTGGCGTACTATATTGACGGCGCGCCGGAGGCCTCGGTCGCATACAGCGCCAACGCGGGCGGCACGGGCAAGACGGGGCTTGTCGCAAATGTGACCAGCCCCAACGACCGCATCGTGCTGCGCGAGGTGGTGGATCTGCGGGAGAAAACCAAGTCGGACAGCCTGGTGAGCATTGTCGCGCTCCCCGGCAAGGAGGGCGCGGCGGACTTTGGCATCGTCAACATTTACCTCATCGACGCCTACGACGAAAGCAATTATGTCAGGGTAAACGTCAAGCCGTATCCGGGTCTCCTCAATACGACAAATACCGCGTTTTCGCTGGCGGCCGCAAGCAACGGCCAACGACTGTCCGGACAGGAGCGAAACGCCACATCCGTGCGCGTAGAGGAATGGGGGCTGTGGACGTATTGGAAGTTTTTTACCGCAAACGTCTCCTACGGCTATCAAATCAGCTTTGACTGTCAGGAAAACGCCGTGTATGTGGTGGACGGCGCCGACGCACGCCTTTTGGCCGATTTTGACGACCAGAGGTTTTTCGGCGCAAATTTGTGGGAGGGCTTTACCACCGGCGAGGTGTACATCAAGATCGAGCTCAACGAGCTTCAGGCCTCCGCCGCTTCCGTTTTGATCGAGCGCTACGCGGGGTCGCCGGATTTGAGCCAAACGGCGATCCGCGACACGGGCGCGCCGCGTCTCACCGTGGATTTCGGCGACTATTCCGAAGCCGATTATCCGCAAGGCCTCAAGGGGTATGCGTATCCGCTGTTTCGCGCCTCGGCGTTCGATCTATACGCGGGCGCGGTCGACGTTGACACGCAGGTGTATCTAAATTATTATTCCGGCAATCCGGTCGCGATGAATATCGACGGACGGAATTATACGTTTACGCCCGAGGTGGCGGCGACCTACCACATTGTCTATTCGGCCGCGGACGACAGGGAAAACACGGCCAATAAGGCGCTGCCGCTCCCCGTCGGCAACAGCGCGGGCTTCGGCGACATTTCCGTCAGCCTAAACGCGTATGAGGCAAGCTGCGTCATCGGGGACAAATACGCCCTGCCGGTGATTGCCGGCGTGTCGAATTGTATCGGCAACTATTCGCTTGCCGTGTCGATCGCAAACGAGGGGGCGGCGCTTGCCGCAGAGGACGGCTTTGTCCGTCCCGTCCGCGTCGGCGGCATGACGATCACCTATACCGTCGTTGACTTTTTGGGACGCACGGTCAACCAATCCGTCAACGTCACGGTGACCGCCGCGACAAAGCCGACGTTTATGGACGAGCCCGTGCTGCCCAAGTATATGGTCGAGGGCAACAAGTACACGCTGCCCGCCGTCCTTGCCCGCGATTATACCGACGGGAGCGGCCGGGCGGTCGCCGTGACGGTCAAGGCGCAGGACAAAAACGGCACGGCGGCGCTTGTCGGCGGCGCCTATACGCCTTGGGTCGCGCAGGACGGCGGCACGGTCAAAATCACGTATGAGGCAACCGCAGGCGGGCAGACCGCTTCGATGCCGTATACGATACCCGTTTACAAGACGCGCGACGGCTCGGCGATCGACAAGACAAAATATTTCGTGGCCCAAAACGGGACGCTTGCGGGGCAGGCGACCACGATGAGACTGACGGCCTCCGCCCCCGCGGCAAGCTACGAGTATATCAACAGCGTGTATTCCAACGAGTTTAGCATCGCCTTTATCGCCACGGCAAACAGTAAAAACATCGGCAAAATGCGCGTCAAGCTGACCGATTATTACGACCAAAACAACGCAATCGGCTTTGACTTTATCAAGCAGGGCACGGGCGTCAAGCTGTGCCTCAACGGAGACGAAACCAAGGTTTTAGAGGAGCTTGCAACCCTTAGCGTTGGCGCAAAATTCAGCTTGCGCTACGACAATACCAACCGCAGGCTCTACTGTTTTTTGGCGTCGCAGTCCAATGTGCCGGTGCAAACCAATCTGAGCGGGCAAGCGTTTAACGGCTTTGCCGCCAACGAGTATTACCTCACCGTCGAGTTTAGCGGGGTTTCGGGTACGGGCTCGGTCGACCTTGACGGCATGACCGGCGGGATATTCAACAGTGATCAAGACGATTGGGCGGGCCCCAACGTTTCGATGCGGGGCGACATAGGCGGGGACAAAACGCCGGACACCGTCTACGCGCTGCCCGAGGTCTTTTCGTGGGACGCCTTTGACGGAAAAACCGATATCTACCTGACCGTCACGGACCCCGATTTTGAGCCCGTGTCCGACGTCAGCGGGACGCCGCTCAGCGGCAAATTGATTCACGGCGAAAGCTATTCGATCAAGCTGGCCAAGTACGGCAATTATACCGTGCGGTACGTCTCGACCGACAGCGACGGCAACGAGAGCCGCAAGTCATTCGTCGTCGCCGTGATCGACGGCGAAAAGCCGGTATTGAGCCTAAAGTCCGCCTTCCCCCAATCGGTCAAGCGCGGCGACAAGGTTCACGTCCCCGACATCGAGGTGTCCGACAACAAGGACGCCGCGCAGGCGCTGACCGTCCATGTATTTGTCATTTCGCCCAACTTTGAGATGCACACGTTTGACATCACCTTTGACGCGGACGGCAAGCGAAAGGCGCAGGGCTTTAACGCAAACGAAACGGGCACCTATACGGTGGTTTACAGTGTGAGCGATACCGAAGGCAATGTGACGGTTGCCCACTACGGCATCCGGGTCGAGGAGGCATAAGACCATGAAAAAAACCATGAAAAAATTTTTGGCGATCGCGTTGACGCTATTGCTTATGTGGGGGGTCGCCGCTTGCGGAAACAACGGCGAAACCGACGACGGGACCAAGCCGGGCGGGGACGATCCCGGTACGGATAGCGCCGTCCTCACGCCCGACGGCAATTATCTGGACTTTCGGGGCTCGATCCCGGATCTGACCGACACCGTTCACAGCCGTTCGATCGGCACGACCGACAGCTTTTTGATCGCAAACGGGGTCACCGCGTACAAGCTGCTCATTCCGGCAAACGCGTCGGGCGGCGTGGGCACGGCCATGAATGAGTTTAGGCTGTATATGGAGGAGGCGACCGGCATACGGCTGGCGCTCGAGACAAACCCGGCGGCCGCGTACGCCGCCGATGCCAAGTACATCTCCTTCGGCGCCACCGAAATGCTGCGGGGGACGGGCGAACAAATCGATTACGCCGGGCTCGGGACGCAGGGCTACCGCATCTTCACCAAGGGACAGTCGATATTTGTCGCCGGCAACGATAAGGGCGTCTTGTTCGGCGCGTACGACTTGCTGCAGGTGCTGGTCGAGTTTGAGCAGCTCACCAACAAATATTACTATATCAACAAAAATGTCAACACGCTTGCGCTGCCCGCCTTGGATATTAACGAAGCGCCCGATATCGAGGTGCGCATTACGCCTCACGGCAATTTGGATCAGGCAAGCGAAACCGTGCGCAACCGCTTTCGTATGTCCAAGATGAACGAGCTCTATATACGGGGCGCAAGCGTGCACAGCATACTGGACATTGTTTCGGACAAGCAGCTGGGCGACGTCAACGCGTCCTACCACAGCGATATTCAAGGCTTTGTAGACACGCACCCGGCCTGGTTTTCGCAGGGCTCGCGCAGGCACCTGTGTTATACCGCGCGCGGCGATGCGGGCGAGTACGCCGCCATGGTCGCGCATACGGTCGCGCGGTGCAAGCAATTGATCGACGCCGACCCGCTGCGCAATGTGCTCTCCTTGTCGCAGGAGGATATCAACGAGTGGTGCGTCTGCCCGGCCTGTTCGGCGCTGCATGAGCAATACGGGACAAACGCCGCGTCGCAGATATTTTTTGTCAACGACGTGGCAAAAGAGGTGGAGGAATGGGCCAAAACCGCCCATCCCGGCCGCCAAATCATGTTTGAGATTTTGGCGTATCATCAGACGCTGGCCGCGCCCGTGACAAAAAACGGCGACGGCTCCTATACGCCCGTCAACAACATCAAGCTGCGGGACAATATTATCGTGATGGTCGCGCAGATCGGCGGCGACTTTATCAGCAACATTATGTCCGGCCAATGCGCCGGTATGCGCGCGGTCTTCGAGTCCTGGTCCGCCGTTGCCGATCGGTATCTGGTGTGGAACTACGATTTATATTCCTGGAACTATATGGTCACGCTGGATTCCTACGGCGGGATGCAGGATATGGTCAAATACCTTGTCAACCTCGGGGCCTATGTCTATTATGCGCAGGGCGCCTACAACCTGCGCAACAACACCAATTTCGAGGACCTAAAGAGCTATCTTTTTTCAAAATTGGAGTGGAACGCCAATATCGATATGGCGGCGTACATCGACAATTATTTCAGCAAATTGTACGGCGACGCGGCCGAGATCATGAAGCAAGCGTTTTTCCAGATGCGCGCGCAGCTGCGGATACAGACGCTGCTTGGCAAGGACGCGTCCATTCATACCAATGTCACCCGCGCCGTCTTTTGGCCCAAGCAGTATCTCGTTCGCCAGCTCCGGACCTTTGACGAGGCGCTTGCCGTCATACAACGGTATGCCCAAACCGACCCGGACTATTATCGGACGGTCACCAACCAAATCGCGCTCGAAACGATCGGCGCCCGCTTTCTCATGATCGAGCTCTACCGGCCGACCATGAGCGATACCGAGTGGGTCGCCTTTCGCGACGCCTTTATCGAGGACGTGCTAAGGCTTGACGTCAACCGGATCCTTGAGGACAACCTGCAAGGCGCGATGAGCCGGTATATCGACAGCTTATACAGTAAATAAGGGAGGGAAAAAATCATGTTGAAAAAAATGTTTCACGCAAAGAGGCTTTTATGGCTCCTTTGTCTGCTGCTTGCGGCGCTTTCCATAAGCCTGGCCGCAGGGTGCAAGGACTCCGACCCGATCGTCGACGATCCGCCGCCGGACGGGACGTTAGACCCGGGCATTACGCTCTCTAAAAGCGAGCTGCAGCTCGACCTGTTTACCGACGCGACGCTGACGGCCGAGCTCAAGGACCTTAGCGGGGCGGTCGTCTGGACGTCGGATGCCGGGGACGTCGCCGCCGTGAGCGGCGGCAAGGTGACCGCGCTAAAGGTCGGTTCCGCCGTCATTAAAGCGGCGGTGGGCGACTACAGCGCAAGCTGCCGCGTCACCGTCGTCAGGGGCAATCTGTTGAGCGGCTTTTCTTATCTCAACGGCACGCTAAACCTCATGCGCAACCGCAGCCATGCGCTGGACGTCGCGCCCTTTGACGAGGACAACGGGATAGCGGGCATCGCCGTGACGTTTACGCCCGCAAACGCCGACAACGGCGTGTTTACCGTCAGCGCCGCAGGAAACGTCACCGCAATCGGATATGGCAGCGCGGCGCTCACCGTGGCGGCCGTGTATGCGGGCGAGACGCTGGTATCCAAGGTCGTGACCGTCAATGTCGTCAAGGTGGGGATCCTTTCGATCGACGATCCCGCGATCGGCGTCAACAACGATCTCAACCTAAAATCCCGGTCCGTCCTGACGGCGGAGGACACGGCGCACGCGCATACGCTTTCGGGCATCGAGATGTCCATTGACGGCGAGCCCGTACCGACACCGACGTTTACTTACGCATCCGCCGACCCTGCGATCGCTTCGGTTGACGCAAACGGCGTGATCATCGGGCAAAAAGCGGGGGCAACGACCGTCACCGTCAGCTTTAGCGACGGCGCGGATACGTACGATCGGTTTATTACCGTCAATGTCGCCAACTGCGCCGATACGCTCTCTTACGGCAGCGCCGAAACCGACTATGTCGAGGCGGGGTACGCCGTTTCTAAATACGCGGTATCCGACAAAGCGGCGCAAACGACGGTCTTTACTCTAAACGATTTTGTCTTTGGCGGGGAGTCGGACGCGACGGGTGCAACGGTCAGCGGCGTTCGGGTCGGCGCGGAGAATTTGACGTACCGGGTCGATGAGAGTGATCCCTCCGACATCAAGCTGTGCGTCGAAAAATATCTGTACGGCGAGACCGTCGTCGTTTTTACCGCCGGCAATATCGACTATACGGCAACTATTTTGATTGCCGATTATGTCCTCACCGATTTTGCCGGGTGGACAAATATGCTTGGCGGGCAGTACAAATATATGGTACTGGATAGGGACATCACCTACGCGGGCGGCGTACTCGCCACGTTGTGGTACAACGGCGACAACGGCGGCAATGCGTTCCGTTCGACGTTAAACGGCTTGGGGCACACGGTCAAAAACGCCAAGGTAGCGCACGGATTGTTCACCGACCTCTTGACCACCGATTCGGTCGTCAAAAACATTCGGTTCGAAAACCTAAGCTACAAGTATTACGGCGCGGTGGGGTATTTGTGCGGAACCTTCGAAAATGTGTTTATGACGCTTTCGCTTGATGTGGACACGGCTACTCACGGCTCGATGAATATCATCGGCACGAGTACGGGGGTGACGACATTCAAAAATTGCGCCTTCCTGGTTGTCTCTTACTCCTCTTATTGCGAGGGCAAAACCATCGGTATTTACGGACCCACCACGGCTACCGTCATTGCCGACGGCCTCACGGTCGCAAGCGCGGGTCTCATCGCGCGCCCCGGCGAAATCGCGACCTACAACCCCGGCAACCCTTATTGTTCGGTCAGCACGGCGGGCACGCCCGCCACCTGGAATGAGTATTCGATCGTCGACCAAACGACAAATCTCCTCCCCGCTTCGAGCACGTATTCTCGCGTGACGGTTGACTTTGACGGTACGGCGTTTGCCGCCGAGGCGCAAATTAAGGTGTATGACTATACGAGCGGCACGGATTTTGGGACGGTGACCTTGACCGCGGGAAAAATGGAAATGCCTTATTCGACCGCGGGCGCCTTTTTGTATCGAGTTTCTAAAATTGACGGCACGGCCGAAGAGCTGCGCGTCGTGGTGATCGAGGAGCCCGACGTGACGCCGACAGCCGCCGCCTATGTGTATGCCGACCCGACAAAGGCCTATCTGTACAACACGTCGCGCAACGGGTTTATTGTCGATCTCGCCTGTATGCAAGTGGACGGCGAGCCGCTGGAGACTGCGGCGGCCGATGTC
Organism: Clostridiales bacterium; assembly: GCA_031255775.1. Classification (GTDB taxonomy): domain Bacteria; phylum Bacillota; class Clostridia; order Christensenellales; family Pumilibacteraceae; genus JAIRRW01. The sequence continues at coordinate 2,036 of JAIRRW010000116.1, read as the reverse complement.
CGTATGGTCGTCATCGGCGGCACGGGCGTGGACTTTGAGACGGTGGATTCACAGACGTCACAGCTTAAAATTGAGACAAGCAAGGCGGGCGAAATCGGTATACGCATCATTTGCGACAGCGCGATCTATGATACGCAGCTGCTTGTTGTCGACTATGTGCTGACCGATTTTACAGACTGGAAAGATATGGTAATCGGTAACTATCAGTACGCGATTTTAGAAAGCGATTTGACCTATACCGGCAATACGGCTGTTGAATACACTTGGGACACTGATCGCACGCTCACCTTTGACGGCAGAGGGCATACCGTTAAAAACGCGATCGTACAAAACGGCCTGTTCAACAACAATCTGGCGGCGGCCTCGCTCATTAAAAACGTGACCTTCGAAAACCTGACCACCAGCAACCACGGCGCGCTCGGCGCGGATGTCTGCTATACGGTTGAGAACTGTCATTTCACGCTAAATTTAGGCGGGAGCGGCGGCGGCGACGGCTACTGCATTGTCGCCAACAAGGTCACGGCTACCGGCAGTATCACAAATAGCTCGTTTATCGTCGCCAACATCAGCAACCCGAACGTCGGCGGCGGCAAGGTGGCGATTCTTACCGCGGAGGCACCCATCAACGCCACGTCCAGATTGACAAATGTGGTGATCGGCACTGTGGGCAAGATCGCCAGGCCGGGCGAAGAGGCATTCACCACAGCTTATTCGGTGCAAATGTCGACGGCCACCCCCGTAAATTGGACAAACGTCACCATGTTTGATGTTGATTCGTCAGACGTAAGCAGAGCGCAGCTTTCCGTCAGCTTTTCGGGCGGGTTCGCCTTTAGTCTCGCCGGGACAGACCTGGCAAACTCAAATACGGTCAAGGTCGAAAACCTGACCGACAAAACCGTGGCGGACGATGTGACGGTGACCGATAATGCCGTCTCGTCTCCGTATGTGAGCGCGGGCGCAAAGCTCCTTCGCATCACCTCGGGGCATACGGCGGTGTATCTGATTGTCACGGTGACCGAGCCGACGCTCGAAAACGTAGACGTCAATTACGGCGCGGAATATGTGCTCAACACCGCCGCGCAAAACGGCGTCGTCATCGACCTGACGCAGCTGACCGACGCCGTAGAGCAAGACGCGATAAGCCTAAACGCCGACGAGATCGACGCCATCCTTGTGGACGGCTTTATCACAGCATACACCGTACAGGGCGATACCGTCAAGATCGGGGACGGCACGATTTTGGGGGAGGTCACGATAAAGCTCAATACGGCGGACAGATCCTATATCCTCCAAACGGTTGTGACCGACTATGTGCTGACCGATTTTGCAAACTGGGGCGCTATGGTAACCGGTAACTATAAGTACGCGATTTTGGCAAGCGATTTGACCTATACCGGAAGTAGCGCTTATCAAACGGGCGGGAGCGCTTACGCGCTCACCTTTGACGGCAGAGGGCATACCGTTAAAAACGCGATCGTAAGCGGCGGCTTGTTCTACACGCTGACGGCGGCCTCGCTTATCAAAAACGTGACCTTCGAAAACCTGACCACCAGCAACCACGGCGCGCTCGGCGCGAATGTTGCCTATAAGGTTGAGAACTGTCACTTCACGCTAAATTTAAGCGGGAACGGCGGCGGCGACGGCTATTGCATTGTCGCCAACAAGGTCACGGCTACCGGCAGTATCACAAATAGCTCGTTTATCGTATCAAACATCAGCAACCCGCACGTCGGCGGCGGCAAGGTCGCGATCCTCACTGCGGAGGCAGGCGAAAACGCCACGTCCAAACTGACAAATGTGGTGATCGGCACTGTGGGCAATATCGCAAGGCCGGGCGAAATGGCATTCACCGGATTTTATTCGGTCATAAATGTGGGGACCACCCCCGCAAATTGGACAAACGTCACCATGTTTGATTCGTCAGACATCAGCAGAGAGCAGCTTTCCGTCAGCTTTTCGGGCGGGTTCACCTTTAGTCTCGTCGGGACAGCCCTGGCAAACGCAAATACGGTCAAGGTCGAAAACCTGACCGACAA